>JAGWYC010000142.1 GCA_018969565.1 Bacteroidota bacterium
TCAGGGCGTGGTTGCGGTCCACCAGCGCCTGGGGGCTGATGCCTGCCTTTTTCGCGCCGATGGTGATGGGCACGCCGTGCTCATCGCTGCCGCATATAAACAGCACATCATCGCCCAGCATCCTGCGGTAGCGCACGTAGAAATCGGCGGGCAGATAGGCTCCTGCCAGATGTCCGAGGTGTACCGGACCATTGGCATAGGGCAAAGCAGCGGTTATGGTAACTTTTTTATGCGACATGCAGGGGCAAAGATAGCAAGAAGGGCAGGCATGAATTGCCCCGCGATGTGGTATTTTCGCGGCTTCATGCAGGACGAACTCATTGCGGAATACCTACGAAAAAGCTCTTGGAAGAAGGCGGTCATTACCACACACCACAAGCCCGACTCCGATGCACTGGGTTCCAGCCTTGGCCTCTACCATTTCCTGCTGGCGCATATTCCTGAAGTACAGGTCATCACGCCCACCGATTATCCCGAATCGCTGTTCTGGATGCCGGGCAACGACGAGGTGATGATTTACGAAGGAAATGAAACGGCCTGCAACGACATAGTGCATGAGGCCGACGTAGTATTCTGCCTCGACTTCAACGCCTTATCGCGCATCAACGAACTGGGCGAAGTGGTTCGGGCAGCCCGCGCCATGAAGGTGATGATAGACCACCACCAGGAGCCCGAAGGCTTCGAAGACCTGGCCATCTGGACCACCGAAGTCAGCTCCACCTGCGAACTGATTTACCGCTTCATCAGCAAGAATTTCGGGCGGGAAGCCATCAGCATTGAGAGTGCCTCCTGTCTGTATTCAGGCATCCTGACCGATACCGGGAACTTCCGCCACCGCAATACCGGACCGGAAACCCACCGCGCCGTGGCCGACCTCATAGAGCTGGGCGCCAATATCTCCCATATCCACGAAGAACTCTACGACAACTACCGCGAAAACCGGCTGCGCCTGATTGGCTTTACCCTGGCCGAGCGCATGGAAATCCTGGAAGATTGCCGCACGGCACTAATTACTCTGAGCCAGGAAGACCTGAACCGCTTCGAGGTACAGACCGGCGACACCGAGGGCCTGGTAAACTATGGCCTCAGCATCCGCGGCATCCGGCTGGCTGTGCTGATCATCGACCGCAGCAAGCTAGTGAAGATGAGCTTCCGCAGCAAAGGCAGCTTTTCGGTGAATGATTTTGCCCGCAAGCATTTTCAGGGCGGTGGCCATTTCAACGCCGCCGGCGGACAGAGTTCCGAATCTTTTGAAGCCGTAGTGGCACGATTCAAGGAAGTGATCCGTTATTATCGCGACGAACTGAACGAACTATGAAACGCAGCATCCCGTTCTTAACCCCCTTGTTGATACTCAGCGCCTGTGGCGGAGGTTATGACAAAACCGAAACCGGGCTGCGCTACAAGTTCCTCAAAGAGCCCGGCAAAGGCCATAAGCCTCGCGGCGGCGATGTGGTGCTGATGGAATATACCATGGCCTCGGGCGATTCAGTGCTGGTAAGCACTTACGGCGACCCCGACCCGCATGTGCTGGAACTTCCTTCCACCCCACCCGCACAAAATGAGCTCATGCAGGCCATTTTGATGATGGGGGAAGGCGACAGTGCCCGCTTTCTCATTTCATCCGACAGTCTGGAACAGCGCACCGGCTGGGAGCGTCCGGCTTTTGTAACCAAAGGCAGCGACCTCACCGTAACCATCGCCCTGAAACGAACCCTTTCCAAAGAAGCCTTCCGCAAATACCAGTGGGAAGACTACATGAACAAGCGTCTGCGCATCAAAAAGCAATTTGATGATTATGCGGCGAAAAGCGGAATGAACTTCACCCTCGATTCAGCCACCGGCATCCGCTACCACGTTTTCAAAGGAGGCGGAAGTATTCCCATCACTGATGGGCAAAGAGTGAGCATGCACGTTTCCGGCAAGGTGCTGGGTATGGAAGGCGATTTCCTCAATACCCGCATGGAAGGTCGGAAAATGGAACTGGAACTGGGCAAAGACTATCAGCCCGAAGCCATGCGCCACATGCCCAAATTCCTGAAAGACGGGGAATCAGGCATCTTCCTTGTACCTTTCGACATGGGTTACGGCAAGACCGGACGCTACGGCATTCCTCCCTATGCCAACCTCATCTTTGAAATCAACGACATTCGCATCCAATGAACAAAATATATTTCCTCCTGTTCGGCGCCATGCTTTGCGCTTCGAACGCCACAGCACAGGACACCATGAACCTCCCCGGAGGCCTGCGCTGCATCATCCATAAGAAAGGCAAAGGCGACGCCGCCATGCCCGGAAGCATGGTCAAGGTGAAATACGCCGGCAGGCTTACCAACGGTACGCCCTTCGACGCAGGCACCATTCCCTTTCAGCTTGGCGTAGGCCAGGTAATCCAGGGCTGGGATGAAGGCATTGCCGTACTGAACACCGGCGACAGCGCCACCCTGCTCATCCCTTCAGCCATGGGCTACGGCAGCATGGGCGCAGGTTCTATTCCTCCCAACGCCGACCTGATTTTCGACGTGGTATTGCTGGAAGTGATGAAGCCTATTGACCATCAGCCCTTCGACGGCAGAGGTCTGGATACCCTGAAAACCCCCAGCGGACTGCGCTACATCATCATCCGCAAGCCCGGAGATACCGCCCGCCTGAAAGACGGACAGCAGGTTTCCATCCACTATGCAGGTTACCTGACCGACGGCAGCAAGTTCGACGCCTCCTACGACCGCAGTCAGCCCCTGGAATTCCAGGTGGGTCGCATCGGCCTGATTAAAGGCTGGCTGGAAATGCTCACGCTGGCCGGCAACGGCGGAAAATACCGCGCCATCATCCCCTCAAACCTGGCTTATGGCGAACGCGGATACCCCGGTGTCATCCCGCCCAACGCCACCCTGCTGTTTGACATGGAAGTGGTTTCCGTGGATGGCGTGAAAGGCGAAGGCTCCTTCGTGCCGGACGTGCCTAAAGTAGAAACCAAACCTGCACCGGCCGCCAAAGAGGAACCTACTTCAGGCAAGAATTCCAAAAAGAAAAATAAAAAAGGATAATCATCGCTATGTCCAGGAAGATCCTGATTACCGGCGGCGCAGGCTTTATCGGCTCTCATGTAGTGCGCCTCTTCGTTACCCAATATCCGGAGTATGAAATCTACAACCTGGATAAGCTCACCTATGCCGGGAATCTGGAGAACCTGAGCGATATCGCGCATGCCGCCAATTACCACTTTGTGAAAGGCGACATCGTGGACCGCGATTTTCTGGATGCGCTGTTTGATACGCACCGCTTCCATGGCGTGATCCACCTGGCCGCCGAAAGCCACGTGGACCGCAGCATCACCAATCCGCTGGAATTTGTGATGACCAATATGGTGGGAACGGCCAACCTGCTGAACGCTTTCCGCAAGTACGGCGACATGCAGCACGGCCGCTTCTACCATGTTTCCACCGATGAAGTTTACGGGGAACTGGGCATGACGGACCCGGCCTTCACTGAAGAAACGCCCTATCATCCCAACAGCCCTTACAGCGCCAGCAAGGCCGGCAGCGACCACCTGGTGCGCGCCTATCACCATACCTACAACATGCCCGTGGTGATCAGCAACTGCAGCAACAACTACGGCAGCCACCAGTTTCCGGAGAAGCTGATTCCCCTGATGATTCACAACATCCGGAACCGCAAGCCCCTGCCCGTGTACGGCAAAGGCGAGAACGTGCGCGACTGGCTATGGGTGAACGACCACGCCCGTGCCATTGACGTGATCTACCACAAGGGCACTTCCGGTGAAACCTATAACATCGGTGGCAATAATGAGTGGAAGAACATTGACCTGGTGCACAAGCTGTGCGAAATCATGGACCGCAAGCTGAACCGCAGCGCGGGCGAAAGCGCTTCGCTCATTCATTTTGTGGCCGACCGCTCCGGACATGATTTCCGCTACGCCATCAACGCCGACAAACTACAGCGCGAACTGGGCTGGACACCCTCCGTGCAATTTGACCAGGGCTTCGAACAAACCATAGACTGGTATCTGGCCAATGAATCCTGGCTGGAACATGTGACCAGCGGCAGCTACCGCGACTATTACCAGGCCATGTACGGCGGGCGCTGAACTCCTTTCATTCCGTGATGAACCCGGGCCGGCGGCTCAGGGGTCAGGCGTTAAGAGATAAAATTCACCTGTTATCTTGCAAGTGTATGGAATCCTGCACGGAATATCTGCTGGAGCTGTGGCTGGAGTCACGCACCAGGTTCTCATCACAGCTTACAAATCTTCAAGAACAAGACCTGCGGAAACGCCTGCATCCTTCGGGGAACAGCGCAGGATTCCTGATTCGCCATATCGGGGATGTGGAACTGCTCTTTGCCAAGAATGTTTTCGGTGCATCAGACCTGAAAATTCAAGCCAAAACCGTCATTGATCAGAAAGATTCAGGCCTGTGGGCGAACCTTCCTGAGTTGATTTCTTATGTGCAGTACTCCTTTGACTGCCTGCACCACATCATCACATCACATCAAGATGCGGATTGGTCTGCCATAGTAACCACCAAAGAGTTCGGCAGTCGTACCAAAGCTCAGGCCCTGGGAAGAATCAGTTCCCATACTGCCTACCACGCCGGGCAACTGGCCATCATCCTCAAATACGGACAGCATCCTCAGGTTCAGCATCCGGGAGCAGTTTCATAGCGTTTGTTACCTTTGCGGCCCATGTCCGCATTACATCTGTACAATACCTATTCCCGCAAAATTGAACCTTTTCAAAGCCTGTCGCCCGGACGGGTGGGATTGTACGTGTGCGGACCCACGGTGTACGGGCCGCCGCACTTAGGACATACCCGCGGGCCTGTGGTGTTTGACGTGCTGCGCCGCTACCTGACTTATCTGGGTTATACAGTGCGCCACGTGCGCAACATCACCGATGTGGGCCATCTGGTGGGCGATGTGGATGAAGGTGAAGACAAGCTGCAGAAGCAGGCCCGCCTGGAACAGGTAGAACCTATGGAAGTAGCCCAGCAATACACCCTGGCCTACAACGACATGGTGCGCCTGATGAATGTGCTTCCGCCCGGCATTGAACCCCGGGCCAGCGGTCATATCATCGAGCAGATTGAAATGATACAGGCCATCATGGACACCGGACTGGCTTATGAAGTCAATGGCAGCGTGTATTTCGACGTGCTGGCCTACGCGAAAAACCACGACTACGGCAAATTGAGCGGTCGCGTACTGGAAGACCTGATCGCCGGTGCCGGCAACGAATCCCGCGAGCTGGAAGGACAGGAAGAAAAGCGCAACGCCAACGACTTCGCGCTTTGGAAGAAAGCCGGACCGGAGCATATCATGCAGTGGAGCAGTCCCTGGGGCAAAGGCTATCCGGGATGGC
>JAGWYC010000143.1 GCA_018969565.1 Bacteroidota bacterium
CCGTTCAGGCTGCCAGATGCGCACATCCTGCTGCTGCAACTCCAGACGTGATTTCCATGGCGATGAATGAAAATTCAGCACTGCATCCGCACAGGCGCCGGATTCTATTTCCACCGCAGTGAAATGCGCATCCGGGAAACGCTGGGCCAGCATCAGAGAGAGCAATCCTGTGCCTGTGCCGATATCTAAAATGCTTTTGGCTTCCCCGAGGCGTATCCAGGCTCCAAACAGGCATGCATCCGTACTCACACGCATGGCTGCATGCTCCTGGTTCACCAGGAATTGCTTGAATTGGAAATAGGTATTTGCCAAGAAAAAATACATTACAAAAATAACCGCAAGCCCATCGCAAAAGACAAATATTGGCACTTGATTTGCCTTTAAACAGCACATGAAATCAAAAAGGCTTCTCATTGGCGTACTTGTTGGATGCGCCGCCCTTAGCGCATTATTCACCGTTTCCTGCAAAAAAGACAGCACGGCATTTGAACATGCCACCATGCGCCCTTGGTTCGACAGCAAGTGTGGCTCCTGCCATGGTTCCGGTGGCAGCAACCGCATTCAATGGGCTTATGATCCCACCGACTATACCGGTAGTATCAAAGGGAAAATCAGTAAAATTTACAATGTGGTGTATAACAAAAAATCCATGCCACCGGGTGGAACCACACAGTCAGAACTGAATGCCTTCAAATCCTGGTACGATGCCGGTTATCCTGCAAAATAATCCTTAACCGGCAGCCTGAAAAAGTCTTGTCGCTTCCGGATTCCGGGCAGGTTCGGAGATCTGAAGGGCAATACCTTGCCTGTTCAGGAACAGCAATTCATCAGATACAGGAAGAAATACTTCCGTATCGTGTGTGCTTACCATCACCAGTTTTTGATGCTCTGTAGCCAGCCGGCGCAGCAAAGAGGCTAGTTCCCGCTTGGCGGCAAAATCCAGAAAAGCACTGGGTTCGTCCAGCAACAATACCGGCGTATCCTGCGCCAAAGCCCGCGCCAGCAATACCTTTTGCTTTTCACCATCGCTCATTTTACCGAAATATACATGGGAAAGATGCGCCGCACCGGCCGTTTCAAGTGCCTTACTGATGCGTATGGCCTTTTCCTTTTCTGTTAGTTGCTGCGCCCGAAACAGGGCAGTCCCCGTCAGCTCAAATCCGGTAAACGATGACGCTGCCGGTCTGCCCGTAAACACCAGGGCAAATACCGCACTCCGGCTCATTGGGTCCATGCCATCCACCTCCAGCCCATTCCACAGTACCTTCCCCTGATTGGCAGGCAACAAACCGCACAAGGTATTCAGCAGTGTGCTTTTTCCCGCACCGTTGTGACCGGCCAATACCCATAAAGTACCTTGCCGGGCGTCAAAAGAAAGCGCCTCAGAAAGCAAAGGCGTTCCGCTCCCCGGATACCCGGTTTGCAAATGTATAGCCTGCAGACCCTTCACAGCCCTGCAAAGATGAAGATTAATCAGGAACTTCGCCCCGTGACATTGCAACTGATTCCCTGCCTTACCCCCACTCAATTCAGCACGGTGCAAATACTCGCCCATGATATCTGGCACAAGCATTACCCGGAAATCATCAGCATGGAGCAAATTGAGTTCATGCTGGAATCCAACTACAGTGAATCCGCGCTGTTGACTCAGAAAGAAAACGGACAGGAATTGTTTCTGATTGGGGAAGAGATGCACCGCCCATCCGGATTTCTGGGTGTGTATCCACGTGAGGAAGGGGTGTTATTTATTTCCAAGTGGTATATCCGGACCGAGCTTCACGGAATGGGTATCGGAAGGAATTCCTTCCGGCTGCTGTGTGAACAATTCCCTGATACATCCTGCATGCAGCTACAGGTAAACAGACAAAATGTTAAGGCCATAAACTTCTATTTCTCCTTGGGCTTCCGCATAGAGCGTTGTGCCGATTTCGACATAGGAAACGGCTTCTTCATGAACGATTTTATCATGATTCGAACGGCGGATTCTTAATCCGGAAGCAGACCCAGTTTATGGCGAAAGAGCAGGCCCATCTGCTCTGCACGCTTTTTCCAGTCGGTAGCCACCGGACCGGCAAATGAATCATCAATCGCCGTGAACAGAAAGTGCATCCACAGCCGGAAATCCTCCGCGTCCAGATGCAGTTTCACGTGCGGCTCGAAAGCACTGCCGCGGTAGGGATGTTCCTCGGCGTCAATGCCCAGCACAAAACACCAGAAATCATCAATTTTAGGCAGGTGTTCATCGAGGTTCAGGTGGGCAAACTTTGGCGCAGTATGCACGTGTTTCAGCAAACCGGCGTATTGTTCCCGAACCACAGACTGCACATCGGCGCGGCCAGAAATATCCTTGACACCATCCCCTGTATTCATCGTACAACAAAGTAACAACGCCTGCTTTAAACCCATGTGTGACTCAGGTCATTCAGCAGAGTGATTTATCCTGAATAATTTTACCGGGTGATTGAACTGCTGAAATCAAAGTTTCCCATGCTGGAACTTCCATTACTGGAAGAGCTGGACAAAGTGGGTAAGATAAGGCATGTGCAGGCCGGCGATGAACTCATCAAAACCGGGCAGTATATACGCTCTACGATTTTAGTCATCAGTGGACGCATCAAGGTGTTTCGCGAAAGCGAAGACGGAGGTGAGTTTCTGGTGTACTACCTGAAGTCAGGCAACGCCTGCGCCATCAGCATGATATGTGCCATGAAAAGCGACACCAGCGAAGTGAGCGCCATAGCCACAGAAGACAGCGAAGTACTGATGGTTCCGCTTGAACTCATGGACTCCTGGATGATGCGCTATACCAGTTGAAATCGTTTTGTGCTGGGGAACTATCGGGAACGTTTTGAAGAATTGTTGCAGGTAATTGATCAGATTGCTTTCCGCAGCCTGGATGAGCGCCTGGAATTTCATCTGAAACGACTTGCCAATAATGCAGGCAGCCGCAACATTCAGGCCTCCCATCAGGATATTGCCCATGATTTGAATTCTTCACGTGAAGTCATTTCCAGGCTTTTGAAGAAAATGGAACAAAAAGGACTGCTCAGCCTGCAGCGCAATCATATTCAGCTAAACGAACATTTCAACCTCCATGAGTGATTTACACCGCAAAGAATACTGGAACAGCCGCTGGAAGGAAGGAAAAACCGGCTGGGATTTGGGCATGCCCTCACCGCCGCTGCTCCACCTGATAAGCACCCTAAACCCGGGAAAATCAAGCCGCATCCTGATTCCGGGCTGTGGCAACGCCTGGGAAGCGGAATGGCTGGCTGCTCAGGGTTTCATGAACATCACACTGGTGGATATAGCACCTGAACTGTGCCTCATCCTGGAACAACGCTTTGCTCAAACCCCGGCGGTGCATATTCTGTGCGCCGATTTCTTTGCGCTGGAAGGACCTTTCGACCTAATCCTGGAACAAACCTTCTTCTGCGCCATACTTCCGGAACTGCGAGCGCACTATGCGGAGAAGATGAAGGAACTGCTGGCCCCAAATGGCACACTGGCCGGCGTGTTGTTTGATACTGATTTCTCCT
Organism: Bacteroidota bacterium; assembly: GCA_018969565.1. GTDB lineage: Bacteria > Bacteroidota > Bacteroidia > NS11-12g > UBA955 > REEB481. Next base: position 3,540 of record JAGWYC010000143.1, read on the forward strand.
TTGAAGGCCCACCCTTCGGCGGTCATGCCGCGGAATACCGGAAATTGTTTGAACGGTATTTCAATAACGTACACATCGAACCCTGCACCTTCAGCGCAGCGCCCCGCGCCGGCACAGAGTGTCTGATGCTTTGCAAGAATGAGGAAGTGCGCCGTTAAGGCCTCGTGCTCAGGGGCAAGACGCCATGATTAAAATCAACCGCTCCATGATTCGAGGGCCTTGGTTCCCGAGCAGCTTGCCCTGAGCAGCGTCGAAGGGAGGGGCACCATGACAATTGCTCCCAAACTCACATGGTTCGATAAACTTAGTTCATGAGCAGCTTGCCCTGAGCAGCGTCGAAGGGAGGGGCACCATGACAATTGCTCCCAAACTCCCCCAAACAATTTCCTACCTTCGCATATCTTTAACTTATGTCCGTAAACGCCAGCATTCAAACCGAAATTGACGCCGCCTACCTTTACGGCCTCCTTGCCGACGCAGAAGAAGATCCTGCCGTGGCACGCATCTTCCGGGAAATGAGCCATATCGAAGCCGGTCATGCCTCCTCATTCCTGAAAAGCCAGGGTATGGACGGAACGGTACTGCCGCCTCCATCACGCAGGGCAAAAACCTTACGACTTATTGGCAAGGTGTTCGGCAACGATTACATCCTGGGCGTGTTGATGGATACGGAAAAGTCGCTGGCTGCCAATATCTCAAAAGCGCGCAGCAGCACAGGCACTGCGCCGGGCTTGTCTGATACTACCCACGTGGCCATCCTGAAGAATATCCTCACTAACCACAAAGACGTCTCCGGGCCACAACTGGCACGCTTTGAAAAACGTCACCGCTCGGTAGGGGGCAATGCGCTGCGTGCGGCGGTACTCGGAGGCAACGACGGACTGGTATCAAACTTCAGCCTGGTGATGGGCGTGGCGGGCGCTACCGGCGGACAGTCGGAAGTATTGCTGGCCGGCATTGCCGGTTTGCTGGCGGGCGCCTTATCTATGGCGCTGGGCGAATGGATTTCTGTGAAAAGCTCCCAGGAACTCTATGAAAACCAGATGGAACTGGAAATGGAAGAATTGGAAATCAATCCGGAAGGAGAGCAGCACGAGCTGAAACTCATCTATATGGCCAAGGGCATCCCCGAGGACCAGGCTGCCGAGATGGCTGCCACCCTGATGCAGGACCGCGACAAGGCACATCAGATGCTGGTTCGCGAAGAACTGGGCATCAACTCCGAAGAACTCAAAGGCTCTGCTATGGAAGCCGCCCTGGCCTCATTCTTTTTATTTGCCATCGGAGCCATCATCCCTGTTGTACCATTCTTCTTCAGCGGTGGATGGACAGCCATTGCCTTCAGTGCCGTCCTCAGCGCATGTGGCTTATTCCTGATTGGTTCCGCCATCACCTTGTTCACCGGAAAAAGCGTTTGGTTTTCAGGTATGCGACAGGTGTTGTTCGGTTTGGCTGCCGCAGCCATCACCTTTGGCATCGGTAAACTCATCGGTGTATCCCTAGCGGGCTGATTCTGAAAAACATCTGCGCCTGATCAGCGACAATACCTGATACAAATCAAGAGCGGAAGTAACCTTAGTCACGGGCCGGGCTGCGCCGCTGTTCAACCTTTGTGGCATCGAATTTCATTTCCATGAAGATTGAACAGATTTATACCGGATGCCTGGCTCACGGAGCCTATTATATTGAAAGTGCCGGTGAAGCAGCCATCATAGACCCGCTGCGCGAAGTGCAGCCCTACATCGAACGCGCGGAACGCAATGGCGCGAATATCCGTTATGTGCTGGAAACTCATTTTCAC
>JAGWYC010000144.1 GCA_018969565.1 Bacteroidota bacterium
CGTTTAAATTGTCATGGGTTATGGTTACAAAATTGCCCGTCTGACCATTCTGCGGCAGGGTATTGCTCGCGGCCCAGATGGGGAAGTAGGCATTGGGGGTTGAATTGCAGGTTCTGGTAATCAGGTGTTTCGGATTTCCTGATCTCTTTGTACCTGCAATAGCCCTCATAGTCCTGGTTTTTGCAATTATGCTGATCATAAAAAATCGTAGAATTGAGATTATTACTACCAAAGTTAAACTTTGTCCATTGAATTAAGTCCAACAAAGTGTATAAATCCCTGAAAATAGGGATGTCGTATCCTTGAAAATAGGGAACTGTGGCTTTTCTTAGCCATCCTTTTGACGTATGTACGTCGGGTATTCAGGTAAGCTGTATGAATTACGCATCATGGACAACAAATTCATAGTCATGACACGTTGATGTATGCTTTTTGAGGTACTTTTCCTCCGGCGCAGGATGCTGCGTTTGTTCCGTTCTCTATGGATTTGCCTTAAATACCGGCTGATGCATCCGAGGGGACCAACCCATTGCAAGCGGAGTGTGACGAATGAACATTACCGGAATTTCCGCCTATGGAATGAAGAGATTAGTCTATCTTTTAAATGGCACCAAAACGACAATAAAAATGTCATTTTCACTGTGTAGTACAAGCGGAATATCTTGTGTCCTTTTGCTTGGCTCCGACTGCATTCGGTTGATTGCCGTGCTTTTTGTCCGTAAAAGGCATGAACCAGGCTTTGTGCACTGAGGAAATTCCTGCCGGTGCTTCCTTTCTTTGCTTTGTGAACCCTTAACTTCGCGCCCTGTATGGATTACCGCATCGAACACGACACCATGGGCGAGGTGAAGGTGCCCGCCGACAAATACTGGGGCGCGCAAACAGAACGCAGCCGCAACAACTTCAAAATTGGCCCCGAGGGCTCCATGCCTTTTGAAATCATCCGCGCCTTCGGCATCCTGAAGAAATGTGCCGCACAGGCGAATTTCCAACTCGGTGTGCTCAGTGAGGAAAAGTGTAATCTTATATCTAAAGTTTGCGATGAAATTATAGCGGGTAAGCTGAATGATCAGTTCCCCCTGGTGATCTGGCAAACCGGCAGCGGTACCCAGAGCAACATGAACGTGAACGAGGTGATTGCGAACCGTGCCCACGTGCTTGCCGGAGGAAAACTCAGCGACACCCAAAAGGTACTTCACCCCAATGATGATGTAAATAAAAGCCAAAGCTCTAACGATACCTTTCCCACGGCCATGAGCATTGCCGTGTACATGCAGGTAATCGAATATACCCTGCCCGGACTTCAGGCCCTGAAAACCACACTCAAGCACAAAGCCCGCGATTTTCGGGATATTGTAAAGATTGGCCGCACCCACTTCATGGATGCCACCCCGCTCACGCTGGGTCAGGAATTCAGCGGCTATGTGATGCAACTGAAAAATGGCATTGATGCCATTAACCGCGCCCTGGTTCCCGCCGCCGAACTGGCGCTGGGTGGCACGGCTGTAGGCACCGGACTCAATGCTCCCAGAGGCTATGCAAATCTAGTTGCAGCGTTGATTGCCGATGAAACAGAGATGCCTTTCGTTACCGCACCAAACAAGTTTGAAGCCCTGGCTGCCCACGATGCCATGGTGGAACTGCACGGAGCCATCAAGCGCGCCGCGGTAAGTTGTTTCAAGATTGCCAACGATATCCGAATGCTCAGCTCCGGACCGCGCAGCGGCATCGGTGAAATCATCATCCCGGAAAATGAGCCCGGTTCTTCCATCATGCCCGGTAAGGTGAACCCCACACAGCCCGAAGCGCTGACTATGGTATGCGCCCAGATTCTCGGCAACGATGTGGCGGTTTCCTTCGCCGGAACCCAGGGCCACTTCGAACTGAACGTATTCAAGCCGGTGATTGCCGCCAACCTGCTGCAAAGCGCACGTTTGCTTGGACAGGCCTGCCTGAGTTTCAACGAGAACTGCGCGGTAGGCATTGAAGCCAACCACAGCCAGATCAACAAGCTGGTGGAACAGAGCCTGATGCTGGTTACCGCCCTCAATACCCACATCGGCTACGAGAATGCCGCCAAAATTGCGAAGAAGGCCCACAAAGAAGACAAGAGCCTGCGCGAAGCAGCCCTGGAACTCGGCCTGCTCACCAACGAGCAGTTCGACCAGTGGGTTCGTCCTGAAAAGATGGTCGGAGATCCGGAAGAAACCGTACCGCTCTCATCCGATGAACGCGCCGAACGCGGCCTCGAACCCATGGACGATGAAGATTGATGGCCCACGGCCACTGAGTCTACGACCGGGAGCAAGGCCTCGCGGTAGCCGCCTACGGTCACTGAGTAGCCGCCGGCAGGATATGAAAGATATACAGATACCCAAAGGCGGCATATCGAAGTGACCACTTATCGCCCCCGGTCACTGAGTAGCCGCCTACGGGATTCTAATTAAATCCAGAATTTTTAAGGCGGCATATCGAAGTGACGAATTAACGACCCCGGACACTTCGATACACCTCCGCTGTGCGGAGCTTACTCAGTGACCGGCAGTTGTAGAATTTCTCACCGACCTTGCCTTACTTCGCAACAGTTATCATGAAATACGCACCCATTTCCCAATCCCTCTTTATACGCAACCGCAAGAAGTTCAGTGCAGCCATGAAGCCGGGCAGCATTGCCCTGTTTCACAGCAACGATGAAATGCCGCGCAATGCCGATGCCTTCTACCGCTTCCGTCAAAACAGCGACCTGTTCTACCTGAGCGGTATTGACCAGGAAGACACGGTGCTGGTACTTTTTCCCGACAGTCCGAATCCAATGTTCCGGGAAATGCTCTTCATCAAACGCACCAACGAAACCATAGCCCAATGGGACGGGCACAAGCTGACTCCGGAAGAAGCCCTGGCCGTGTCAGGGGTGAGCAGCATCTTCTGGTATGATGAATTTGAGGCAACCATCCGCCCGGCCATCCTGCTGGCAGAACAGATTTACCTGAATCTGAACGAGAACGACCGCTTCAACGACCATGCGCCCTACAACGCCATCCGCTTTGCCCGCGATATCATGGCGAAATTCCCCCTGCACCGCTGCGAGCGCAGCGCCCCGATCATGGCCGCTCTGCGCACCCGCAAGGAGGAAGAGGAAATTGAACTGCTGCGCGAAGCGGTGCGTATCACCGGTCTCGGATTTCGTCGCCTGCTTGGCTTTGTAAAACCCGGCGTGATGGAGTATGAAGTAGAAGCCGAACTGATCCACGAATTCATCCGCAACCGCGGCAATGGCTATGCCTTCGACCCCATCATTGCCAGCGGCGCAAGCGCCTGTGTGCTGCACTACGTGGAAAATAACAAACCCTGCAAAGACGGTGACCTGCTGCTGCTGGACTTCGGCGCGGATTACGCCAACTACAACGGCGACCTGACCCGATGTATTCCCGTGAACGGACGTTTCTCAGCGCAGCAGAAATCTGTGTATCAGGCGGTGCTGCACATCCAGAAGGAATCCATCAAAAACCTCAAGGCAGGTCTTACCCTGCAGGAATGGTTTGCCTTGGCCGGTGAACTGGCTACCGAACAACTGGTAAACCTGGGCCTGCTCAGTATGGACGCGGTGAAGCATCAGGATCCTGCCCGGCCCTTGTATAAAAAGTACTTCATGCACGGACTGGGTCACCACCTGGGTATTGATGTACACGACATCATGAACCGTTATGCCAAACTGGAAACAGGCAACGTACTGACCGTGGAGCCAGGATTATACATCCCAGAATGGGGTATAGGTGTGCGCATCGAAAACGATGTGGTCATCCGTGAACAGGGCATCGAAGACCTGATGCAGGATATTCCGGTTGAAATAGAAGAAATAGAAGCGCTGATGAACGCCTGAGCCGGTTCAATAGAACCATTCTTCTGTTTTCTTCATGTTCTGAAGGCTGAAGGTATAGGTGAAGGTGATGTTCACAAACCCACCTTTGTAAATCATGTCGAACGTACGGTTTTTCGCCGTTCCATTAATTTCCGAATCCCTGCCGAAGGTCTGAAAGTAGTTCAGGCCGAAAGAATAGGTATTCTTGCTTTCTGTGGCGCCGCCCAGTTCCAGTCCGAGGAAGAACATGGGGTAGCCCGATCCGGCTCTTTTTTCTGTGATGCGGAAGGTTCCCGGAACGCCATTGGTGCGCACCGCTGAATCGGAGTTATCAAAGCGATAGGCATAGGCCACCCCGAAATTTTCACGCATGAAATTCAACTCGTTGAAACGCTGCTTGAAGGAAATGCCGATGGGGATGTGCAGCGTGGTGATGCTGCGGTTGATAAAGGGATTGCGGCTGAAGGTGTCGTTGGAAATGCGATAGCCTTTCTGCACAATCTGAACACTGCCCATCAGGGCGCTGTTGTTTGTTAAGCCATATTCCCAGGCGAGTCCTGCGCTGATGCCCGATTTATTTCTTCTGGAGAAATTGCGCGGCAGAGAGTCTATAGGATTGGCTCTGGAAATATTGGCCCCACCGGTCATGCCCAGACGAAATCCCTGCTGGGCTGTTGCGGCTTCACCAAGCACTAAGGCCGCTGCTGTGAAAAGTAATTTTCTAAACATTCCCGCTTCAAAGTTAAGCGTGTAACGCGGAAAGCTACTTTTGCGTTACCAATGGAAGCAGAATTTTTTACCGCCCTGGGTCGTCATTTCGCAGCATATAAAACCGATGCGCGCTGGCAGCAGGTCATCAAAGAAGCCGGTATCCGCAATCCCTGGTTCAGCCGTGATCAGGTGGAATTCTGTCTGGAAACCTGGGCTGAAGCGCTTCAGGAAGCTGCCGTGGCCTCCTGGCTGCAGCACTTGAAACCCACTACTCAAGCCAAAATAGTGGGCATCCTGATGGCGGGAAATATTCCCCTGGTTGGACTCCATGACCTGCTCTGTGTGCTGGCTTCCGGCCATCATGCCCTGGTGAAACTATCATCCGATGATCAGGTGCTGATGCGCGAGGTCATGCGCTTTGCCCGTGAATACGGACTTCCCACGGGTCAAATCATGGAAGAAACTGAGCATCTGAAAGGAGTGGAGGCGGCCATCGCCACAGGCAGCAACAATTCTGCGCGCTATTTCAAACAGTATTTCGGTCATCTGCCCCATATTATTCGTAAAAACCGGAATTCTGTAGCATTGATTTCACTTAATGAACCCGAAAGCACACTGAGGGCGCTGCCTGACGATCTGTTTCGCTACTATGGACTGGGCTGCCGCAATGTCACCCATCTGTTTCTGCCG
>JAGWYC010000145.1 GCA_018969565.1 Bacteroidota bacterium
CGGTCGGCCAGAATCTGATTGTCAAAGCGGGTTTCGAAATAATCGAGCAGCAGGGTAGAGGCGCGGTCTCTGAACTTAAAGTAGCGGGTATAGCTGGCGCCGAAGTTCCAGCCGCGCTCCTGGTTGAATCCGTAGGCTTTGCCGCGATTATTGGGATCCCAGGGCAGGTTTTGCCATCGTACCTGCCTATTGCTGAGAAACAGGGGTAGATTTTCCGCCAGAACCCAGGCGGTGCGTCTTCCATAACCGGCCTGAACGCGGAACAGATTATCCTTATTCAGGTCATAGCGCAGGTGCAGTCGCGGTGTGACAGACCAGCCGTACAGGTTATTCCGGTCGCTGCGGATGCCGGCTACTGCTGAAAACGAACCTGCTTTCAGGGTGTATTCGGCAAAAGGTCCGCCGGCGAATTCGCGACGTTGCAGGGGCATCAGCTTTATCAGTGGATTGTTCGGGCCGATGAGTTCAAAAACATCATCATATTGAAGGTTGACGCCGGTTCGGAATACGTCTTCACCCCGCACCTCCTGTTGGTAGTAGAGCTGGTAGCTGAAGCTGTTCTGTGTACCGCGGTACAGATTCGAATCGCCAAAATGAGCATTAAGCGTTTCGGTATGGAAGGAAAGAATATTACCCAGGCTGGATTCTTTTTCTTCATTCAAAAACAGTCCCAGCTTCACAAAACCGTCTGCTTTACGGTCTTTCTGCGCGAAAACATAGGGAACACCAAAATGGTAATGGTGGCCCGGTGCCAGTTGTCCGGCCTGACGATCGTCGGCAGTCAGGTTCAGGCTGATCTGGCTTTCCCATTTCTTTTGGTTGATGTTTACCTGATTTCCGAAGAACAATTTCTGACCGGTGGGAATGTCGAGGAACCCGTCGTGGTTCATGTCTGGTCTGCCGCTTTGCATGGCTCCATGCACCATTCCCGTGTACCAGCTTCGCGGTCCCAGTTCCACACGGTGCATGGCATTGAGTTCAAAACGACCCATGTTGCCTGCATAGGCGTTGAAAAACCAGGGCGCTTCCTTGCGGTCGGTGCGGAAGGAATAATTGATGGAACCGGTGATGCCTTCAAAGCCGTTCATCACACTGCCTGCGCCCTTAGCAATAAGCACAGAAGAGATGAACGGCCCCGGAATCTGAGCTAATCCATTTACCTGCGCCAAACCGCGCAGCAGTGGTACATTATCCCGGGTTAATTGCACGTATTTACCGGCTAAACCCAACATTTCCACCTGCCGGATGCCACTCATGCCGTCGGCATTGGAAACTTCTACAGAGGCATTGGTTTCAAAGCTCTCCGACAGATTGCAGCAGGCCGCCTTTCGGAATTCTTCCTTGCCCAGCACTTCCAGTTGTCCAATGCTTCTTCGGGAAAAACCACCGCGGTCTGTGCGCGACTTTATCAGTATTTCTGAGGTGCTTTTGAGCCTCAGGTAAAAATCCGGCAGCAAGGTGTCTGTAGCCATGATGCTGTCAGGTCTGAAATCGCCGCGACGGGCAATGAGCAGCACGGGTAACGAATCGCAGCGAAGTGAATACCAGCCTTTTGCATTGGTAAAGACTTTTGTTTCGCTACCTGCAATGCGTACTTCTGCATTGGCTGCCGGCATCGGGCGCTCGGATTCATAAAATACCCTGCCTTTGAGTTCAACCTGGGCGCTTAACACCGCGGGCAGCAGGCAAACGGCGGACAGGATTAGTTTCCGCTGTGGTCGTGGCATGCTCCTTCCCGATAACGACAACAGCCCGGAAGGGTCTGATAAACCTGATCTGATGCCTTGAACAGCTCCGTATCATGTCCTGCCTGACTTACCAGGCGTTGTATTTGTTCCAGGCTGATTTTGCTGGCATTGAAGCTGACTTGGACTATCTGTTCTTCGGTCAGATAAACGGCGTGTTTGATTCCGGGCACATCCAGGGCCTGTTCAATGCGTTCTTTACATTGTCCGCAATTGCCTGAGGCTTTGAATTGTGCCTTCACGGGAGGTGCCTGTGGCAAGCTCATTGCCTGAGCGTTATAGAGGGTTATGATGCCCAAAATCAGGGCGATAATGTTCTTTTTCATGGTGTTGATGGAATGATTTAGTGATAAAATTTCAAAGGGAAAAGCAACGTTCCCCTGTTAGAATCGAGCTTGTTTCAGCTCTGATTGAGGCCGTGTAGCCTTGCACTAAATAATTAGCACCCGATGGGCGAGGTGCAGCCTGAGTCGCTCCGTCGTTCGTGTTTTGGCAGAATACGCTGTTGCATTGCACGGACGTACTTCCGCCTGTACCAGGGTAGGGAATTGCTCAGGGATTCCGGCATCCTGCAGTTGAAGTTCGAATCCGATTTTCACCGGAGCAAAAACCGGCGCCAAGTTGAAGAATGACTGATCCTGACAGCAATTGTCATCAGGGATAGCCGGCTTTTCAAGGTCAGCAGGCGCGCAGCAGGAAGCCTTTTCTACAGGTATTTCGCAACAGCGTTCTTCGCAGCACAAGTGCATGCTGAGGGGCAAAAGGCCCATCACCATGGTGGTGCACAGCAACATGCTGTATGCGGCGAACTTGCGAAACACAACACAAAACTAATCAAATCAATACACATCTGTCCAAAATAAAATTTAGCCGCTGTTGAATTAGGGCAATACCTTCAAATTGCATGACTATACCAAACATTTGGAAAAACCGAAAAAAGCAAATATGCCGTCCGCCTAGGCGGAGCTCTATTAATTTTTTCGTTAAATTTCTATAAATATGCTGCCCCGCCTGGGCGGGCTTTTTAATGTTCAGCTCCGAAGGAGCGACATGTTAATAGTAATTGAAAAATAAGCCGCTTAGAGCTCCATAGGAGCGACACCACAATCTTGGGTGAGATATTCAACTCCATTCTATACAAATAAAAAAGGGGGGGGGTAAAAATAAATGTAGAAAAAACAGGATGCTAAACACTTGATAATCAACATATTAACTCTTCAACAAAAAACGTTTTGGACAGCAGTGTGACAAATTACTGACCTTTGAATTTATTAGCGAAGGGCAAAAAGGACTAATTCATAAACTTGTTCGTTACCAGCCGACCAATCTTAAAGACGTTTATAATCTGGCATTTGGCGACAAAGACCATTCATCTGGTGACATTGACGATACGGTTATTTCAAACAACGGTGACAGCGAAAAAGTATTGACGACCGTGGTTGCAACAGTTTATGCCTTCACCGACAAATATCCTGATGCTTGGATTTACGCAACCGGCAGCACAAAAGCACGGACACGACTTTACAGAATGGGAATTACCAAATTTCTTTCGGAAGTAACAGCTGACTTTGAAGTATTAGGCGAACGAAATGACGACTGGGAGCCGTTCAAGAAAAATGTTGAATATGAAGGATTTTTGGTGAGGCGTAGAAAGTAATAATTTTTACCTTTGACGAACGCAAATTTGATTTACAATGAAAATCACAACAGAATTAAAAAAACGGAAAATTCCAATTGTGAAAATTGACAAGTCATTGAACAAATATGACGACATCGTTATGTTCCCTGACAAGTTAGAAAAAGCAAACGAAATGCTTCGAAAAGTTGGACTTCCGAAGCAATGGACAAATAAGAAGCACCATTGATGCCATTTAGCGGAGTAGAAGCAACCTTGCCCCATAAATAACCCTTAGCCCCGCCGAAGAGTTGCTTATTTTCAATTGACCTAAGCCTTATACTGTAATTAGCCGTATTTAAAGTTGTTCTCGGATTTTATCACTAGGGTGCAAAGTAGGTGCGCGCCTGACTTACAGGCAGTATGAACTACTGCTTTTGCCCGGTAATAGCGTAAGCTCCCCCAAAACTTAGTACAAGTTGGTAGTCGCCATTCCAAGGCTGACAATAATTGAGGAAGCCCGCCCGGGCGGCCGGCATATTTGATTCTGTTGTGTTGGCATAAGTTCGTTATAGTCTTGTGATTTGATGGCATTGCCCGAATTCAACAGCGGGTAAATTTTATTTCGGGCAGATGTGTTTTGAGCCAATTCCATCTTTCTTACATTTGATAGATGAAGAATTTCCTCATCCGGCTCCTTTTGGTTTTTCTTTTTCCCGCTGCAGCTCATTCTGTCCATGCCCAGAGCGGAGCATATTGCATTGAAAACCGCTTTTCAGAATCTTCCTACTTTGAACTTTCAGACCTCAGCGTTACGCGCTCTGTAGTGTACAGCGTGGTGCGGCGCTGGCCCGGCAACGGGGTAGATACCCTGAAAATGGATGTGTATAGTCCGGATACCCTGCGTGACCCGCTTACTTCCAGGCCGGCCATTCTATTCATGCATGGCGGCGCCTGGCTGCTGGGCAACCGGGCCGATGCAGGCATTCAGCAGAAATGCGTGGACTGGGCCAAGAGGGGATTTGTGGTGGCCTCTGTTTCCTACCGTCTGGGCTGGAACTGCAAAGCCTCTGACCTGCCGGGTGTTTGTGTGTTGTGCCAGGGGAATTACTTTGACATGAATACCGCCGTGTATCGCGGCGCCCAGGATGCCCATACCGCCATGCGCTGGCTGGTGGCCAACAGCAAACGGTTTCGTATTGATACCTCGGCGCTCTTTGCAGGAGGGGAAAGCGCAGGCGCCTTCAATGCACTGCACATGGCATACTGGTCACCGGCGTATGCGCGCATTGCTTTTAACGGCGGACCCTATAAGATTCTGGGAGCATTGGACAGTTCCGGTTGGTATCCGGGGCTGAAATTCCGCATCCGGGGCGTCATCAACAATTGCGGGGCTGTACTCAATGATGCCAAATTGTATTTCCCTAAAACACCTGTGGTATCTTTTCACGATGCGGCCGATTGTGTGGTGCCTTATCGTGCCGATCGGGTGTTGAATTGCTGCGCCACCAGTTTCTTTTACGCCCGCGGCAGTAAGCTGATTCATGACGAGCAGACGGCAGCCTCTGTGCCTTCAGAACTTCATACCATGCAGGGTGTTACGCCCCAACACTGTTCCTATCCTTCGCTGACCATGGTGCAGGAATCCAGTTGTTTTATCAAGAAATTGCTCTGCGGCATGAATCCGGGCGGGGAAATGGACTATCCAGCCAAACCTTCGGTGAGCTGTGCCAGCCTGAAATCAAGCGGGGTGAAGGAAATGGAAATGCAGCGGGTCAAGCTCTGGCCCAATCCCACCAACCATACCTTGAATCTGGAAGGCGACATTCTGCGCAAGGAACAGGAAATTACCTTATACGACCTGAGCGGACGTGTG
>JAGWYC010000146.1 GCA_018969565.1 Bacteroidota bacterium
ATCCAATATCAGTTGGGCAGCGGCAGCTTCCAGAGCAGCGGCAGCTTCACGGGCCTCACCGCAGGCAGCTACACCATCACTGCGAAAGATGGCAATGGCTGCACCCGCAGCACCATCATTTCCGTGGACAATACCTCTGCCCCGGTACTGAGCATCAGCAATACCGATGTGAGCTGCTTCGGCAAGAACGACGGCTCCATTACCCTCAGCGCCAGCGGCGGCACCGGAGCACGCCTGTTCAGCATCAACGGCGGCAGCAGCTTCCAGAGTTCCGGCAACTTCAGCAACCTGACCGCCGGCATCTATCAGGTGCAGGTGAAAGACGCCGCCGGTTGCACCGACGCCGGTGTGGTGACCATCAAGACCCCCAACCAGATCCGCTTCAGCACCGCAGTGGTAGCGGCCAGATGCTACGCCGGCAGCGATGGAGAAATTCACCTCAGCGAAGTGAGCGGCGGCATTGGCAAGCCCTCCTTCAGCATCAACGGCAGCACCTACCAGTCATCACCCGACTTCACAGGGCTGCGCGCCGGAACCTATACGGTTTACTTAAAAGACATCGCCAGTTGCATTGTGACCGGCAGCGCCGTTATTGGCAGGCCGAGCGATATTGTCACCACCGTGACCATTACCAATGCCAGTTGCAACGGCAGCAACAATGGCGTGATTCTGGCTTCGGCCACCGGCGGAACCCCGGGCTATTACTATAGCCTTTCCGGAGGAAGCTGGCAGAGCAGCGGACGTTTCGAAACCGGCGCCGGCAGCTATCAGGTGATGGTGATGGACAACAACGGCTGCCGCGATACGGCCAGCGCCACAGTAGGCCAGCCGAGCATCATTTCAGCCACGTCCAATACCACCAATTCCACCTGCGGCAACAACAACGGCAGCATGCTGGTGGCAGGCAGCGGAGGCTCCGGCAGCGGATACCAGTACAGCCTGAACGGAACCACCTGGAACAGCACCGGAATCTTCAACAACCTGTCGGCCGGAACCTATTACGTCATCGTGAAAGACGGAGCCGGCTGCCAGATCATACATGATGTAACCGTGAAAGATGCCAACGGTCCCAGCATCACCGGCATCAGCAAAACAAATGTCACCTGCAATGGCGGCACCGATGGCAGCATCACCGTAAACAGCACCTCCGGAGGCAGCGGAACCCTGATGTTCAGCATTGACGGCAGCAACTGGTACAACAGCGGCAAATTCACCGGACTCACCGCAGGAACCTATACCGTAAGCGTGAAAGACGCCAACGGATGTATCGGCAACTCAGCGCCCCAGGTGCTGAGCCAGCCCAACGCCATCGCCGTATCGGTGCGCACCACCAATGTAACCTGCAACGGCACCAACAACGGACAGGTGAGCGTGAGCGCCATCGGCGGATCGGGCACTTTGGGCTACAGTATTGACGGCGGACAAACCTTCCAGTCAGACCGCAACTTCAGCGGCCTGCGCGCAGGTTATTACCTGGTGATGGTTCGCGATGCCGGGGGCTGTGTGGGCTATGCCACCTTCAGCATCGAAGAACCCGCCGCCATCAATATTGTGACCGGTGTGCTGGATGTAACCTGCAATGGCGCGTCCAACGGAGCGGTTTCCATTCAGGCTTCCGGAGGAAATGCCCCTTACACCTACAGCCTGAACGGCAGCAGCTACCAGAGCAGCGGCGTGTTTACCGGCATGCACGGCGGCACCTACACCGCCTACGTGAAGGATGTGAACAACTGCGTGCGTACTAAAAACTTCGTGGTGAACGAGCCCGATGAGCTGTTTGTGTTCTCCTACGTTTCTGATGTTTCCTGCGCCGGCGGCAACAACGGTGTCATAGACCTGTCAGTAACCGGTGGCGTGCTGCCCTATACCTTCAAATGGTCGAATGAAGCCGCGAGTGAGGATGTGTTCAACCTGCGTGCAGGAACCTATTCCGTGATGGTTTCCGATGCCAACGGCTGCATCAAGACCCGCACCTTTACCATTACTGCGCCCATGAATCCCATCGTGGTGAACGGCGTGGTTACCGGTACCAACAATACCTCCGGAGCTATTGACATTACGGTTACCGGTGGTGTGCCACCCTACACCTATACCTGGTCTAACGGACGCAAATCTGAAGACCTGAGCGGACTGGCGCCGGGCGTGTATTCCGTGGTAATCCGTGATGCCAACAACTGTGAGGCATACAGCGAGTTCACAGTGAGCAATACCAGCGGAACGGTGGAAAGCGCCCTCAGCGGACACTTCCGGATGCACCCCAATCCTGCGGGTAATGAGGTGAGCCTGCACAGTGCGGCAAACATGGAATCCTTGCGCGTGTACAATGCCCAGGGTGTGGAAGTATTCCGCAAGGATACCGCCGGAGAACACCTCAACATCCCCACCGCACAATGGCCTGCCGGCACCTATCTGGTGCATGTACTCGGCGATGGCCAAAGAGCCGTGCACAAACTGGTCATCTTGCACTGATCCTTATCAATTTTGAGCAGGAAAGGGCGTCTTCGGGCGCCCTTTCCTTTTTATCCGATGAATATTCGACCGGCGCATGCACCATCGCAGCATAAGCAAAAACAAAACATACCCTTATGCACTTACCTTATTACATAACTCTTCGCGTATGGAAAAAAGAACATCTTACATCATCATCGCGCTGCTGGGATTAGCGCTTCCTTCATGCACCATCATCAGACAGGGAGAAGTCGGCGTCAAGAGACGTCTGGGGAAAATAGAAACCAAAACCCTGGAAGAAGGGCCGAAGGTGTTTAACCCTTTCCTGTCCACCATCATCATCGTGCCCACACGTACCATGAACATGGAGGTGAAACTGAATCTGCCTTCAAAGGAAGGACTGACCATCCAGAGCGAGATCTCCATACTGTACCACATCAAAAAGAAGCAGGCTTCGGAGATTGTGCGCACCATTGGACCGAATTACGAAAACACCATGATACTTCCGGTATTCCGCAGCGCCTCTGCCGATGTTACCAGTAAGTTCCTGGCCAAGGACATGCACTCGGGCGAGCGCGCTACCATTGAGCGCACCATTAAGGAGCAAATGATGGAAATTCTGAGCGACCGAGGCTTTGAAATTGAAAATGTACTGATGAAAAGTATCATCCTGCCTACAGGATTGTCTAAAGCCATTGAAGAAAAACTACAGGCTGAACAGGAGGCCCAACGCATGGAATTTGTGAAACAGCGCGAGCAGGCCGATGCTGAGCGCCGTTCCATTCAGGCCGAAGGCGACAAAAAAGCGCAGATTATTGCTGCGGAAGCCCGCCGTCGTACCATGGAAATTGAAGCCGAAGGAAGAGCCAATGCCATCAAAACTGAAGCGGAGGCGCAGACTAAAGCAAACCAGTTGTTGTCAGGTTCGCTGACCAATATGCTGCTGGAGAATAAGAAGATTGAAGCCTTCCGCGCCCTGAGCGCCAGCGACAATACCAAAGTGATCATTACCGACGGAAAAACCCCATTGCTGGGCTTACCGGGTTCTGATAAATAAGCATAGCTTTTTCATCTTGGGGCAGAAGGGAGGTCAGTGGCCTCCCTTTGCCTTTTCTCCGGCGCGCACCGCCACCAACAGGTTATTCTCCGCAGGCACCAGTGGACAACTGTACTCCGGGTTGTAGGCGCAGTAGGGCTGATAGCACAGGTTGAAATCAAGCCATACCGAGTCGCCCGGCTCCTTCAGCGCTTCCAGATAGCGCCCGGCTCCGTAGGTTTCCCCGCCCGTGGTCAGGTCTTTAAACGGAATAAACAGACGGGCATCATCGCCTTCCAGGCTGAAGGCCTGTAAGCGCAGCTTCTTCCCTTCCGCTTCAAATTCCACCACACCTTCCTGCAAAACCGGCCGCGGTTCTCCCTTGGAAGTGGCCAAAGTCAGAGTAGGTCGAAACTCCGGTCGCCGCCATATTGCGCGCAACTTCCAGGAGGCTTGCTCCGGGAAATACGCCAACCCTTCAAAAGGAATATTCCCCTTGCGAAAGGGACTCTCCGCATCAAAGCGCATCAGGCTGTCCTTGTGGGCGCGGAGCTGCCCGTACACAGACTTCGGACGGGATTCAGTGCTTCCGCAGGAACAGGCCAGCACAGGCAACAGGAGCTTCCAATAGCGAAACATGCCTGCAAATTACAACATGCGCGCATGCGTTACCTTTGCCCCGCGTGAAGGCCGTCTTTAAAATCCTTAGTTACGTGAAGCAGTTCAAAGGGTATATCCTGTTGAACTTCATGTTCAACCTGGGCTATATCCTGCTGCAACTGCTCACCCTGCTGCTGGTGATGCCGGTGCTCAAGTTCCTCTTCCAGAGCGACGATTCGGCCTTCAGCACCACCCGCGACAAGATGGGCAGCGGCAACTGGTTCAGCGGCCTGTATTCCGATGCGGTACAATGGTTCAAGGAACTGGTGGCCTCCGACCGCTTCACCGCCCTGTTCTACCTGTGCATCGCCCTGGTGGTTATCACCCTGATCAAAAACGCCTGCCGCTACCTGGCCCTGTATTTCATCGTGATTCTGCGCAACAAAGCCATACGCAGCGTACGCCTGAAGGTATTCCACAAGGTGGTGGCGCTGCCGGTTTCCTACTTCAGCAATGAGCGCAAAGGCGATCTGATGTCGCGCATGAGCAACGACATGAAGGAAATAGAATGGGCCATGATGGTAAGCCTGGAAGCCCTGTACAAGGATCCTGTGAACATTGTCATCTTCCTCACCACGCTCATCCTGATGAGCTGGAAGCTCACCTTGTACGTGCTGCTCACCCTGCCCGTGGCCGCCCTGATGATTGGCGTGATTGCCCGGACCCTGCGCAAGAAATCTACCCGTAACCAGGAAATGGCCGGCCATATCCTGAGCATGATGGAGGAAACCCTGGGCGGCATCCGCATCATCAAGGGCTTCGTGGCGGAGGCTTTTGTAAAGAAACGCTACGAGAAAGACGACCAGGATTATACCAAGCTGAATATCGGCGTGAGCCATCGCTATGACCTGGCCTCTCCCCTGTCTGAAACCCTGGGATTCCTGGTGTCGGCCATCCTGCTGTGGTTTGGCGGAGGCATGGTGTTCCGCGGCGAACTGGAACCGGAATTCTTCATTGCCTACTTCGGCATCTTCAGCCAGTTGATACCGCCCTTCAAAGGATTTTCCCAGGCCCTGTATTCTGCCCAACGCGGCATGGCGGGACTGATGCGGGTGGAAGAAATCCTGCACGCGCCGCTGGAAGT
>JAGWYC010000147.1 GCA_018969565.1 Bacteroidota bacterium
GGAAGGCGGTTTTTATGAGTTTAAGATTTTTGACCGCTGGGGAGAGAAACTTTGGGAGAGCCATAATCCCTACGAAAACTGGGATGCCACGGTTAAAGGCAGAACCGTACCCGAAGGTGTGTATGTATATCTGGTGAATTGGGTAGGTTGCGACAACCGTCGCCGCAGTGCATCAGGAAATATCAGCGTAATGCGCTGAGTTTTAAGGCAACCTTGCGATCAATGGGGAACGTAAGGGTAGATTCATTCAATTCCTCCAAAGGTTTCCAAATAAATTTCAATTCGTAGGGTCTTCCAGCACGCATTTCTATTTTATGCGCAGCAGGTTCCTGGTTGAGGCTATGCACCAGGTAATAAACTGAAACAACCTGGGTTTGAGCATCAAAGGCACTGGCCTGGAAGAATTCGTTCACATAGAAAAGTTCAGCATGGCCGAAATGTGTGTCCAGTTCTTCTTCAAACTCACGTTTCAAAGCATCGTGTAACCCTTCACCAAATTCAAGTCCACCGCCGGGGAACTTCACAAAACGGAAGTCCTCATGCCCTTCCTCACAAAGCAAAACATGTCCGTCACGGATGCATATTCCGTAAACCCTGATGGTAAACCTCCGGGGTTTGGGTGTTTGCATTAATGATACAGTGTACCCACACGTTCATCAGCATGAACCGTGCGCATATTGTTTACCCTGCGAATACCATTCTTCAACAGGCTGCTGTTAAAGTTAATAAGCAGACCGAGTTTATAATCACCCAACTTCAAAAAGCGTAACAGGCGTTGAACATCCTGATCGCTGATTTGGTCGCAGGTCATCACTTCCACTACCACTTTCTGGTCTATCAGCAAGTCAAGCTGATAACCGTAGTCAAGTTGTAAGTCCTTGTAGATTACAGGCATCGGTTTGTTCTTTTCCACGGCAAGACCGTGGTTGCTCAGCTCATACTCGAGGCATTCCCGGTAAGCAGATTTCTGTAATCCAGGGCCTAAAGCCTTGTGAATTTCAATCGCAAAGCCAATAATTCGGTGCGCGAGGTCGTTTTCTGGTATATCCGGATTCATCATAAGATCGTGATTAGATAGTGTCATACGTTATTAAAATTTTAAGCTTCAAATTTCATGCAAACTTTATGCCCCATCAATGACATTCCTCAAATGATAAGCCTATTTCGTGGATAAGAACCTGCTTTTAATCAGAAATGAACGCTTTATTACATTATCTAGAAGTTGCCAAAGAGTATTTCAAATGCTAAGTTGTTTTTCCCACTATACATCAGGCACTTGCTGCAATGAATCCGAATTGGGCACCATCGGAACATGATTTAACCTGATTTACGGACTTATAATCGTGAAAGTCCAAAAGGCCTTATCCCTAAACTGAACTTATATCGGTACGACGCTTTGTCGTGCATAAGGCATCACGTCCAGATTGCTGAACGAACCATGTTGGTATGCCTGATAGGCGGCCATGGCAATCATTGCTGCATTATCGGTGCAATATTCAAACGAGGGGATATAGGCGGGTATGCTGTGTTCCTGAGCCAGGTCCTCAAAAGCCGCACGCAGTCTACTGTTCGCTGAAACACCCCCGCTCAGTGCAATGGATGCCGGCTTTAAGTTCTTGATAGCCTTGCGTGTAATATGCAGTAAATATTGCACAACGTGTTCCTGAAAAGAAGCGCAGATATCAGGGAGGTGCTGTTCTGTAAATCCCGGAGGCCGGGCCTTGAGAAAATAAAGTAATGAGGTCTTTATACCTGAAAAGCTGAATTGGTAATCAGCAAGACGCGATGTTGCGAAGCTAAAGGCTTCAGGGTTTCCTTCTTTAGCCAGTCGGTCAATATGCGGCCCCCCGGGATAGGGAAGTCCGAGTAATTTTGCCGCTTTATCCAGGGCCTCACCGGCGGCATCATCTAACGTTGAGCCAATCAGATTCATCCGATTATCCTCGTCAACCATGACCAATTGTGTGTGGCCACCGCTGACCAGCAGGCAGAGCATGGGTCTGGGAATATGTTCATGTTCAATAAACACAGCCGAAACATGAGCCTGCAGATGATCTACCCCAATGAGCGGTTTATTTAATGAGATAGAAAGCCCTTTAGCGAAGCCGGCACCTACCAGCAGGCTGCCCATCAGTCCGGGCCCACGTGTAAAGGCAATGGCCGAAAGTTCTTCGGGATGTATGCCGGCCTTAAACATAGCTTGTTGCACCACAGGAAGAATATTGCTTTGATGTGCTCTTCCTGCAAGTTCCGGAATGACCCCACCGTACAGGCGATGTACTTCTTGACCTGCTATTATATTGGCGCGGATTTTGCCGTCGCAAAGCACTGCAGCCGAGGTATCGTCACAACTGCTTTCAATGGCAAGTATGTTCACCGAGGTTTCCTGCATGATGTATTGTAGCTCCAGGGGCTAACTTTGAACCGAATTGAAGGCAAAACTAAGGAAATTACTACTGGCTATGCTGCTTGGAGTTTTGCTCTTTGCAGGTCTTGCTGTGGTTTTACTGCGAAGCAGGCCGGTGCAGAAATTTGTTGCCGGTAAAGTGGCTGCATACCTTAGCGATGAATGGAAGGTTCGAGTAGAAATTGGTGGATTGGAAACTGATTTTTTTCATGCACTGACTCTTGAGCGGGTACTCATTGGCGATCGAAGTAATGACACGCTGTTTAGTTTTCTGCGTATTCATGGCCGGATAAAATCGGTGAATACCAAAACACATCGGTTGGGGCTAAGTTTGTTTGAATGTTCCAATGGCCTGGTAAATCTGGGTATTCATAAAAACGACAGCGGTCAGAATATTAATTTCCTCGTTGACTATTTCACGCCAAAAAAGAAAAGAACAGGACCGAAAGTAATCTGGGAAATGCGCGCGCAGAAAGCCTTACTGCGCAATATGGAATACCGAAATTTTGACGATCATGAGTCGGCTCCCGTGCCCGGATCATTTGACCCTTACCATATTACCTTTTCTCATATCAATGCGCAACTGGATACTTTTTTATTGTATGATGATTCTCTTCATTTCGGAGTTCGCAGTCTGAGGGCCAGTGAGCGCTCCGGCATGGAAATCAGAAATTTGAAATCCCAGTGCAGAATTTCCTATTATGCTATGGATTTTCTTGGTTTCCAACTGGAGTCGGGGCAGAGTGTGCTGGGGGATACCCTGCGATTTCGTTATCAGGGATACAAGGCATTTTCTGATTTTAGTGAAGCGGTTACCCTTCAGGGACGGTTACATCAAAGCCGGCTGAACATCAATGATTTGGGGATATTCCAAAGTGCGCTCAAAGGACGTAAAGATCATATCATTTTATCCGGACTGTTCAAAGGGCGTTTGTCTTCACTTCGGTGTAAAAAACTGGATATCCGCTATGGCAGCAGAGGAAGCATACAGGGTGCCATTTCTTTTAACGGATTACCCGACTGGAAAAATACTTTTGTAGATGCCTCCATCCAGAAATGGCAAACCGATGCGCATGATTTAGGAGTTTTACTCGGTGGAATCAGAATTCCGCCCAACCTGAATGCCCTGGGCGTGTTTCGATTTAATGGGTCCTTTACGGGTTTTTACAATCAGTTTACGGCCAGCGGGGCTATGAACGGAGATAATGGAAATCTTTTGCTGGATGGATTTTCCATGAATTTCAGGGAGGGGTATAATCAGGCCCGTTATGAAGGCAGTTTGAGGGTTGACCGGTTTAATCTGGGTGCTTTTTACAGCATGGAGCCGCTGCTCGGAAAGGTGGATGCAGATATTAAACTACAGGGAAGCGGTCTCAATAAAGCCAATTTCAGTATTAAACTGGAGGGACTGATTCCAACTTTTGAATTGAATAAGTCGTTGCTGCACAATGCTAAAATAGATGGAACCCTGACACCTTCGAGTTTCAGCGGTGAAGCAGCCCTGAACGACCCTGTTCTTGGATTCAGATTAAATGGTGATATACATTTTTCCGGATCTGAACCGGAGTACAGAATTTCATCCCTGGTGCTTGATCATGCTGATTTAAAAGCCTTGGGATTTGATTCTGTTCCCAGTAAGCTGGAATGTTCCGGAAGTTCTGACATCAGCTACAGCCAAGCCGCTGATTTAAGAGGAACTGTGGCTTTAAATAGTATTCGCTGGAACAGAAGAGGAACAGAATACTATGTGCCTTATGCGCAATTCACCGCAACTCAATCCGATGAAAAAAGGGAATGGACGCTTAGAAGTCATATTGGTGATGCCGGTTTGCGTGGTAATTTTAACAGCGGCAATCTGGCTCCGGCACTTACGGGATTGATGCGTGAACTCTTGCCGGATTATTTCCCTGCGAATCAAAACCAGGATACATCGGTTCAGTTCAGTTATTACCTGAACCTGAGAAACGGCAAACTTCCTTCGTCGCTGCTTGGAGAAGGTATTTCACTGGGCCCGATGATGCTACAGGGCTCTTTTGCTGCTGCCGGTAATGTGTTTGAGCTGAGCAGCGAACAACCTTTCTGGCTCAGCGTAAATGGGAACAGTCTGAGGAATCTGAATATTCAGTGTATTAAAAAATATAATCAGCCTATCACATGTGTTGTGGGTGCTGAGCGGTTTATTCATGATGGGCAAACCTGGTTTAAGCAGATGAATGTGAATATGAATCTGCAGCAAAACAAGATGCCCCTGCGCCTAAGCCTGCTTGATTCTACAGGAAAGAACAGTATAGCCTTATCGTTGGCCATGAGCCTGAACAAGGATTCCATACCCATTTCATTCAGCCTTGGGAAGGTAAACTGGTTCGGGAACCAATGGGTTCTGGATACTTCCGGTCATATCAATATTCAAAAGGGTAAAGTTCAGATCAGGAACTTCTTTTTAGGCAGCGAACAAAATTATCTGGAGTTGAATGGTGTGGCCGGAAGCAGTGTGGAAGACGAGCTCCGCGTGCAATTTGGGAACTTCAATCTATCCGATATCAGTCCTTTTTTAGGAAGGGTAACAGATTCATTTGCAGCGAGCATCAACGGATCCCTAACCATGCGGGGCGCTATGTCTTCAGATCCTTATGCCGAATGTGATATTCTGGCTACCGATATATTGTATAACGGACTCAACTATGGTGATTTCCGACTTGAGGCTTCCAGTCTGGATGTAGGCAAACAAATCTGGCTGGACGGTGAGGCTACCGACGGCATGCTCGAAGGAGCCACCATCCGGGGAACAATCGCCCGCTCAGGGGTAGATGAAGCTCCCG
>JAGWYC010000148.1 GCA_018969565.1 Bacteroidota bacterium
ATCAGCAGGTTGCGCTGCAATTCTTCCAGATTATCTGAGGAAATTTGCACATCGCATAAAGAGCCAAAACCGGTATTCACCCCATATACCGGGCGCTCGGCGCGGTCCATGTAAGATTGCAGGAACTGAAAGGAACGCGAAACGGCGTCAGCAGCTTCAGCACTTAATTGCAGACCGGCATGCTCTGAAAGCAGGGGTTCGAGGTCTTCAAGATGGAGGTAATGAGGAAGTATCATGAGCGAAAACGACTGTACAGATCCTGCAGAGACAGCATTTCCTGACTGCCCTTGCTGAGGTGTTTCAGCGGGAATATACCGCTGTTCATTTCCTCACTACCCACAATGATGGCGTAAGGAATATTGCGCTGATTGGCATGATCCAACTGCTTGCGCAATTTGGCGGCATCCGGGTAAACCTCTGCGGAAACGCCCAGGCGGCGCAGTTCCATGGCCATGTTAAAGCACTGGTTCATGCAGGAATCATCCATGGGACAAAGCAGCAGTTCTGTGCTCATATCCAATCCTGCGGGGAAGGCGGCCCTGGCCTCGAGTACATCGTACAGGCGGTCTATTCCGAAGGAAATACCCACCCCTGAAAGGTCTTTTACGCCGAATACGCCGGTAAGGTCATCGTAGCGGCCGCCGCTGGACACGCTGCCGAAGCCTGAATCCGGAATTTCTGCTTCAAAGATGCAGCCAGTATAGTAATCCAGTCCGCGGGCCAATGCGGTATCCAAGATAAGATTGGCCTTGATGCCGCTGCCCAGTATGGTACGCAACGCGTCCAGTCCTTGCAGCGCTTTCGGATAAGCTGCGAGTTTTTGTCCTAATTCATCCAGAGATGCAGCATCAATTGAATTTTGCTGCATACAATCCAACACCCTGGTTGATTCTTCTTCAGTGAAACCGGCAGTAGCCAATTCTCTTTTCACCCCATCGGCGCCAATTTTATCCCATTTATCAATGGCCACCACCATGGCACGGAACAATTCCGGACGACCTGCGTGTTCGGCGATGGCTTCAAGGATGAGGCGATTGCTCACCCGGATACGATAATCGGGTAAACCAAGCGCGGTGAAGGCCTCGTGCATGATGAGCAAGAGGTCTGCTTCTGCCATGAGGCTTCGGGTACCAATTACATCGGCATCACATTGCCAGAATTCCCGGTAGCGACCTTTCTGAGGACGGTCGGCACGCCAAACAGGCTGGATCTGATAACGCCGGAAGGGGAAATGAAGCAGGTGACGGTTCATGGCCACAAATCGGGCGAAAGGAACCGTGAGGTCGTAGCGGAGGCCTTTAGCAGCCACATAGGGCAACAGGCTTTTAGCCTCAGGGGCTGCGCGGTGTTGCTCAGGTACATCAGACAAGAAATCGCCGCTGTTCAGAATGCGAAACACCAGTTTATCGCCTTCATCGCCATATTTACCCAGCAGTACCGACAGGTTTTCCATGGCCGGTGTTTCCAGTTGGGCAAAGCCATGCAGGCGGTAAATGCCTTCAATGGTTCCTGTGATGAAACGCCGGCGGGCCATGACAGCCGGCGCAAAATCGCGGGTGCCTGAAGGCAGCGATGGTTTATCCATGCGGCAAAGTTACACCGCTGCGCTCAGAACATGCGCCGATAGCAGCGCTTGCGTTTATGCTGGATATGATCGAAGTTCTTCCAGTTCTGAATAGCCTTTTGATTGGTTTCAATCATGCCTGTAGTTTCCACTTCATAAACACCAAAGTCCAGGAGCGACTGTTGTAATTCGAGAATGAGCATAGCAGTGAGCCCACCGCCCTGGTATTGAGGTTCCACGGCAGTAAGGAACAAATCGGCCTCTTTTGGCTTCTTCAGCGCCTGACTGATATGGTACCAGCCCAGAGGAAACAGGCTTCCATTGGCCTTCTGCATGGCCTTTGACAATGATGGAACACCGATGATGAAGCCGGCCAGCTTGTCTTCTTTATCAAAAACCAGTTTGATGAAGTTCGGATTTAACAGGGAGATGTACTTTTTGATGTAGAAGTCCATCAGGTTTTCTCCAAAGGGAACAACGCTGAACAGTTCTTCGAAAGCGCGGTTCAGCACTCCGAACATTTCCCTGCCATAGGGCAATACATCAGAAATCCGGGTAAAGGTCTGCACCCTGAAACCGTATCGGGCTTTCGTCAGTTCATTAATTTTCTTCACCTTGTCGGTGATTTCCTTCGGAACAAACAAGCGGAATTCCAGCCAGTCTATTTCCTTTTCAAAGCCCAGTGCCTCCAGATGTTTCTGGTAGTAAGGAAGATGATATACGGAAGCGATGGAGGGCAGATGATCAAAACCTTCAATCAGCATACCTTGACTGTCTAAGTTGCTGAAACCCAGCGGACCATGAATTCCTTTCATGCCGCGATGTTTCGCCCAATGAACGGCCGTTTCGATGAGCGCTGCAGATACCTCCGGGTCATCAATAAACTCCATCCGGGTAAACCGGCACAACTGCTCCCCGGTTTTATCGTTGTGCAAATGGTTGATTATCGCACCAATCCTGCCCACTGTTCTGCCGTGTTTTTGGGCTATCCAGAATTGGGCATCGCAATGTTCCCAGGCCGGATTCTTCCGCGCTTGTAACATTTCAGCCTCTGCTTTTTTCAAAGGCGGAACCCAGAATCGGTTGCTCCGGTACAGGCTAAAAGGGAAATCCACAAATTTCCTGATTTCGGAAACCGTAGATACGGGGACAACCTCAATGCTCATAAGCTGAATGAATGAGAAGTTGGCGCGAAGGTACAAAGGTTTGAAAGCCCTCACAAAGCACCCCGGATATGTTCCTGCTCATTTGATGTAATTGATTTTTATCTGCATGAAGTTGATATTTCACCTTATGAATAGCCGATTTCCGGTTATTCATTCAGTGGGATTTTAACTTATTCTGCATGCCCCGCAAAGCTATTTCCTTAATTTCAGCGGTAAAGAGTTAATATAATACTTGTCATTTCCTCGGAAAACTTAGTAAATTGAATGATGTCGCACCGAGTGGGAAAGCAATTCCCCTGCTCCGGCAGGAAAGTTCAGGCTATTTGCTTCCTTGAGTGAAACCAATGCCCAATACAAAAAAGCCGTCTTGCGACGGCTTTTACCTACTGAATATCAAGCACATTAACCTACTGAAATCTGTTTAGGCATGGCCTGAGTCTTGAACGGAACTCTGATTTTGAGCATACCGTGTTCCATGGTGGCAGTGATGGATTCGCCGTCCAGGTTCTCGGCCAGTCGGAAACTGCGGTTGAAATCCCCAAAGCTGATTTCTCCGGAAATGCGTTCCTTATCGTCCGTATTGACCGGATTCTTACGCGTACCGCTTACGCGCAGCATGTTGCCATCCAGGTTCAACTGCACCTCTTCCCTGCTCAGTCCGGGTAGTGAAATCAACAAGGTAACTCCTTGTTCTCCTTGGATTACCGATGCTGCAGGCCTGAAGTCTGCCGGCGAGGTTTTTACAGCCTCAGGAACGATGTTCATGTTAAAGAAGGGATGAAAAACATCCATCATGGCGGGAATTGAATTTTTAATCATCATGGTTATCGTTGTTTGATATCCTTTGATGGCAAGTTCAATTCCACTTGCATTTTTAAGACATTATGGCATTTTATTACTTGAAAAAGCAACTAAAAGTGTCATTTTGTCTTTTTTTTCAACCTGAAGATTAACGCAATTTCTCGTTATCGAGGTGCCGGTTTGCATCGCGCCGGTTCTTTTTTTCAAAGTTTGCCTGAAGCGCCTGTTCCAGGTTCACCCCTGTTTGATTCGCAAGGCACATCAGCACCCAGAGCACATCGGCCATTTCATCAGCCAGGTCAGCCTTCTCCCCCTGTTTAAAGCTCTGTTCTCCATAAGTTCTGGCCATAATTCGAGCCAGTTCACCCACTTCTTCCATTAAAATGGCCGTATTGGTTAATTCATTGAAATAACGAACACCCACCGTTTTAATCCATGCATCTACCTGCTGTTGCGCTTCCAGTATGGTCATGAAACAAAAGTACACCTGAACCAAATAGGCCACATCAGATAAATACGTTGAAAACAATATACCCGGCGGCCTTTCTGAAGAATTAAATTTGTTGTTTTTGCAACATGAAAGAAACTCTATCCTTTTTAAGTAAGTTAAATCAGGCACAACTTCAGGCAGTAGAAGCCATTGAAGGACCTGTAATGGTAATTGCCGGCCCGGGCACAGGGAAAACGCAAATCCTTGCATCGCGCATTGCCAACATTTTAACACAAACCGACGCCCGACCGCAGGACATTCTTTGTCTCACCTACACCGATGCCGGGGCCGTAGCCATGAAGCGCCGCCTCACGGAATTCATGGGCCAGGAAGCCTATCGGGTGAACATCCACACCTTCCATGCCTTCTGCAACCGCGTAATTATGGAAAATCCGGAAGTATTCGGACGCAGCGCCCTGAAGGTGATGGACGACCTGGAGCGCGAAGAACTGATTATCGAAATGCTGCACGGGTTACCCGCGGAGCATGTGCTGAAAACTTATAACGAAGATGCAGCCCGAACCCGTAAGGACTTGAAAGACTTGTTCAGCGTTATGCAAAAGGAAAATCTGAGCAGCGCCGACATTCAGATTAAAGTGGCCAACTTCCTGCAACAGCTACCCTACAATAAAGAATACACTTATAAAAAGTCTGGTGAAATCAACGAACGTGTGGCTGCTCCGCTGCGCAAGGCACTGGCTAAACTTCAGGCGGGCGCTGTTTTGTTTGATGAATACAACAGGATTAAAAACGAGCGCGGCCTCTATGAATATGAAGATATGCAGCGATGGGTGGTGCAGCATTTCTCCACCAATGAATCGCTCCTGGCGCGCTATCAGGAGCAATTCCTGTATATTCTGGTAGATGAATACCAGGATACCAGCGGTATCCAGAATCGGGTGCTGAACCTGCTTACCGGCCACTGGGACAGCCCTAATGTGTTTGTGGTGGGTGACGATGACCAGAGTATTTACCGTTTTCAGGGCGCCAACGTGGAAAACGTGCTTGATTTTGCCCAACGCTACAAGGAACACCTGAAAACGGTGGTTCTGGAAGAGAACTACCGCAGCAGCCAGGCGCTGCTGAACGCGGCGCAGGCGCTG
>JAGWYC010000149.1 GCA_018969565.1 Bacteroidota bacterium
CGCATCAGCCAGGGTGGGAAGACGCCTCCACGACCTATGCCCGCTAAACCAAAGCCCGCAGATGGCAACGGGGAGGAAGAGGAGCAGAAAAAGCCTAAAAAGATGAATCCGGTGGTGAAAACCGTAGGTGGGTTCATCATGATGCTGAAGAACGGAAGCATCAACTATACTACACGCAGAGGAACCGTACTGCCGGGCTTTGCCTATAAACCGGAGTATTTTGGAAACAACTTCAGCAATAATGCACCGGGGCTTCCCTTCATACTCGGTATTCAGGACGAACAGTTGCGCTATCGCCTCTCCAGTGAAGGGGCGCTCAGCGCAGACCGCAGGCTGGCGACGCCCTATACGCAGGCGCTGAGCCGCAACCTGCAGGGTAATTTCACCCTGGAGCCCATCAGCGGCTTCCGGGTACAGTTGGACTTTGACAAACAGGAAACCCGCAACCTTTCCAGCCTGTTCAAGTGGAATGATACGGCCTGGGTGGATCAGGGCCTGACCGAGAATGGAGGCTATTCCGTGACCAGCATCTTCTGGCGAACTGCCTTCAAGAAAGATGATGCCAAATACGTGAGTCCGGTATTCCAGCAATTTCTGTCTAACCGCTTCACGGCAGCGCAGCGCCTCCAGTTTCAGGATGAGCGTATGCCGGTGAAAAATACTGACCCCAACACCGGTTTCCCACTTGGGTACAGCAAAGTGTCGCAGGATGTGTTGATTCAATCTTTCTTCAGTGCTTACCGGGGTTCAGATGTGGGACGCGATCCGCTGGGGAACTTCCCGCGTATCCCGCTTCCTTCCTGGAGTATCAACTTCAACGGACTCAGCAAGATTAAGGCGGTAAAGGAAATCTTCACCAACATCACCATCCAGCATCGCTACCAGGGCCGTTACCAGATTTCTTCTTATAACAGGAACCTCGGTTACAGCCAGTTCCAGCAAATCCAGAACAAGGAAGATTTTGTGTCCCGCTACCAGATCAACGATGTGACCATCACAGAAACCTTTGCACCCCTTTTGGGTATTCAGGTAAGCACCAAGAACAACTGGACCTTCAATGTGGATTACAAGAAGAGCCGCACGGTGCGTTTGATGGTAGCGCAGTTTAACGTTACCGAGTTGCGTACGGAAGAGTTCCAGTTCCGCGCCGGATACAGGGTTTCCGGGTTGATTCTGCCATTCCGCTATCGCGGGAAACGGGCCATGCTGGAAAACGACCTTCGATTTGACATGACTATGAGCATCCAGGACAATAAAACCATCCTGCGCAAGATTGACAACAACCTGAACCAACCCACTTCAGGGGCCAAGCTGGTGTTGATCAATCCAATGCTCAATTATCAGGTGAACCAGAAAATCAATCTGCAGGCCTTCTATACCAGAAGGGTGAACAAGCCGGTGGTAACTACTTCATTCCCGACGGCGATTACCGACTTCGGGCTGAAACTTCAGTACACCATTCAGTAAAGCACCTTCCTGAATTTGTGGGCAGTCAGAAGCCGCAATTGCAGCCGGAACGGGTGGATTTATGGCCCGTGCCTTTTCTGGCGCCGCAACTGCCGAGCGAGATGATACAACAGGCCGCAAGGAACAAAAAGCTGAATCGCTTCATAAGGCAAAGATAATTAGCTGTCAGCGCATTGCCTTGTCCGCCTTAAATTTGCCCGTACATGGTATTGCTGAACGTATTTGCCGACCTGCTGCATTTCCTTACCCATCTGAACGAATATCTGCATGGCTGGATGCAGGATTACGGAAATTGGCTCTATGGAATTTTATTCCTGATTGTTTTTGTGGAAACAGGCCTCGTGGTGATGCCACTCCTGCCCGGTGATTCATTGTTGTTTGCTGCCGGCGCACTGGCTGCAGATCCGGCCAATAATTTCAGTCTGGCCATCCTCATTCCGCTGCTGATTTTGGCGGCACTGCTGGGAGATAATACCAATTACCTGATAGGCAGCAGGGTAGGGGTACGCATATTCGACCTGAAGTGGCGTTTGTTGAAGCGGGAATACCTGGAAAGAACCCATGCCTTTTATGAAAAACACGGCGGCCGTACCCTGATCATGGCCCGCTTTGTACCCATCATCCGCACCTTTGCACCCTTTGCCGCAGGCTTGGGCACCATGAGTTACCGCAAGTTTCTGAGCTTTTGCATTGCCGGTGCTGTGCTTTGGGTGTGCAGCATCAGCACGGCCGGGTATCTGTTGGGCACGCATCCCTGGGTGAAAGAACATTTTGAACTGGTGGTGTTCGGCATCATAGGCATTTCCCTGTTGCCTATCCTGATTGGATATCTGAAGAACAAATTCAGCCGCGCATGAAGCAGCTGGGCCTGGTCGGGTACCCGCTGGGTCATTCGCGCTCGCCTAAATTGTTCCGGCAGTTCTTCGCACGTGACCATGCCGAAGGCTGGGATTACCGGCTGTTTCCCATGGAAGATATTTCCGGTTTGCGCGGTTGGTTAATGGACAATCCGGATGTAATCGGCCTGAATGTTACCATCCCGCATAAAGAAACGGTGATACCTCATCTGGATGAACTCGATGATGCAGCAAGGAAAACAGGGGCGGTGAACTGTGTTAAAATCAGCAGAAATCCCACGCTGCAACTTAAAGGGTATAATACCGACGTGCCGGGGTTTGCGCGCATGCTGGATGCTCATCTTCAGGGGAGAAAAATCACCGCACTCGTTTTAGGCAACGGGGGCGCATCCAAAGCCGTGCAATATGTGCTGCGCATGAGGGAAATTCCCTTTAAAACAGTAAGCCGATACAAAGGCAACGCAGATTTGGTTTATGAAGAAGTGGATGCGGAAATAGTGCAGCAGCATCATTTAATCATCAATACCACACCGCTTGGAATGCAGGGTGTTTACGAGGGAATGGCCCCGAATTTACCCTATTGGTATCTCAGTGCGGAGCATATTTGCCTGGACCTGGTGTACAATCCGGAGTTTACACCATTTATGGAATTAAGTGCTCTGCAGGATGCCCGTGTTGAAAACGGCATGAGCATGCTTCGTGCGCAGGCTGAGGCTGCCTGGAAGATTTTCCGGGAATAAAGAAGCAGAAGTATTACCCTTCCTGCGCGGTGAGTCCGCCGGTTTCGGCTTCCGGTGTAATTTTCTTCACCAAACCCTGCAATACTTTTCCGGGACCGGCTTCAATAAAGCGATGGGCACCGTCGTTCCACATGGCCTGAACACTTTGGGTCCAGCGCACGGGGGCGGTGAGTTGTTCCACCAGATGTTTTCGGATGGCTTCCTTATCGGTAACGGCGTAGGCGGTTACGTTCTGATAAACCGGACAAACCGGGTCGTTAAAGTTTGTGGCGGCAATAGCGGAGGCCAGCTTTTCACGGGCAGGTTCCATCAGCGGGGAGTGGAAGGCGCCGCCCACAGGCAGGATGAGTGCGCGCTTGGCACCGGCGGCTTTGAGTTGTTCGCAGGCGGCCTGAACGGCTTCTACCGCGCCGCTGATCACCAGTTGTCCTGGGCAATTATAGTTGGCAGGAACAACCACACCGGAGATACCGGCGCAGATTTCTTCCACCTTTTGATCGTCGAGGCCCAGCACGGCGGCCATAGTTCCCGGAACCTGTTCGCAGGCTTCCTGCATGCCTTCGGCGCGGGCTGCAACCAGACGCAGTGCATCTTCAAAACGCAATGTCTTGTTGGCCACCAGTGCGCTGAACTCACCCAGGCTGTGTCCTGCCACCATATCAGGATGAAAACCTTCACCCATCACCATCACCTGAATAACAGAATGCAGGAAGATGGCCGGCTGGGTTACGCGTGTCTGGCGCAGGCCCTCGTCTGTTCCTGAGAACATTTCATCGGTAATGCGAAATCCAAGAATCTCGTTGGCTTGTTCGAAGAGGTCGCGTGCAGAGGCATGCTGGTCGTACAAGTCTTTACCCATGCCCACAAACTGTGAGCCTTGTCCCGGAAATACAAATGCGGTTTTCATCATGATGCAACGGCAAAATTACCCTTTCCGCCTTTAAATGCAGAAACGCCCGTAAAAACAAAAGAGCCACCCGAAGGTGGCTCTTTTGTTTATGTTGTATCAGCGTACGCCGGTACTTATTTAACCAGCGTGATTTTTCCGCTTACCAAACCTGCGGGCGTTTCAATACGATACAGGTATATGCCATTTTCCAGGGCACTCAGGTCGGCGGTGGAAGCACCGGCGGGAATGCTCAGCACTTTGCGTCCGTTCAGGTCGAACAGTTCAGTACGACCTGACTGCTGGTAACCGCTGATGAATACCTTGCCATTGCTGGGATTGGGGTAGAGGTGGTGTTTCAGTGCAGGAACATCGGCAGCAACATCGGCGGGATAAGCAGAAAAACCGATGTCGTCAATGAGCATCTTCGACTTGAGGAAAGAAGTGGCATCGCCGCCCATCACAATAGTAACTACTGCGGTATCAGGCGTGCGGCTGTCATAGTATTGGAAGTCTTCCTGAATCAGTGTGTAGGCACTTACCTTGGAACCGCTGACCCAATTCAGATCGGCGATTAGGTTATCGGTGCTGTCCGTATTCCCTTTATACAGTTCAACAACCACGATGGCAGAATCGGTGCCGACAGGCATTCCTTTGTAATAAAAGCGAACACCGGCAGGGCGGTTGTTCAGGGTGAATTTTGCGGTTAACAGGCCGGGAAGGGTATCACCTGCAATCACAAAATAAGAAGGATTCAACTGGGCTGCGTATTTGCCCCAGTGGGCATCCTTGCTTTTTACACAATTGGCAGAGTCGCCGCCAAATTCTGCAAGCAGGTTGAGGCTGGTCCAGGCATTAGGCGTTTCAAGACGGTTGAGCTTGGTCCAGTTTTCAAATCCGCCGTTGACAATCTGTGCCTGAGATTGCTGTGCTGCGCCAAGGCTCATAAAGAACAAGGCGGCTGTCTGAATGGTACTTTTCAGTTTCATGTTATAGGGGTTTGTTTTATTAGTGTGTTGTGTTCAGGAATGCTTAATAATTGGAAATATTCAGGTAATGTGGGCCATATGCACAAAATTAGTGCCGAAAGTGCAGTGTCATGTTTGATATTCCTTGAATGTATCTT
>JAGWYC010000150.1 GCA_018969565.1 Bacteroidota bacterium
ACCTGAATAAAATCCTTTTTCACGGTCGGTTTCATAATCGTGTTTTTCCGTGATTTCAAGCATATTCATGTCTGCATCGGTCAGGCAGGTTGCGTACAGGTTATGCGGATGCAGGAGGTGCGGGTGGAAGCCGGTATAGCAGATTACCGCGCCGTCAGCCTTGCTTTCCTGCATGCTGCGCAGGAAATGGTCATAATCCCAAATCATACTGAAATCGCAGTAGTTACAAATCACCGGTTCATCATCGGCAATGCGGTCAAATACGCGGCTCACGGTGTAAACGGGGCCGTGTTTGTGGGAATCAATGCCGGCAATCTCCGCGGTAGGTGCGATGCTCAGCAGGAGTTCGCGCAAATCGGTGCTTTCGAGCATGTCGTTGCGGCAGATGAACAGGATATCAGTTTCGCCGGGAAACAGATTCACCACGTGTTCTATTACCGGCTTGCCATGGATGCTAATCAGGGCCTTATAGGTATCCCAGCCTGCCTTCTTAAAGCGGCTGCCCTGTCCGGTCATGGGTATGACTATCTTCATAGTTCTTTGAGAAATTCTATCGGGTAATCGGTGTAATAATGGGTAATACCCATGTCGCGGAAGCGCCTGAAATCCTGCAATTCATTCACCACGCAGGCACCGGCTTGTATGCCCAGCGATTTCACTTTGGCAATCAATTCGGGGCTGATGGCTTCTTTCAGGTACATCAATGCGGTGAAGCGATAATGCAGGGCCACCTCAAAATCGGTTTCGTGGTCGGTGCCTGGAAGGCGGTCCCAGAACAGGGGTATTTGCGGAGCACGCCGCCGTGCTTCGATCAGGTATTCGCAGTTGATGTCGTTAAACGCGATGCGGTCCGACATGCCACAAGTTTCAGCCAGCCTGAGCGCCGGGGCTACAAGCCCGTTCATCTTGGGTTGTATGCTGATGCGGCAAGGGTATGGTTTTATCGCCTCGAATACCTCGCTGAGCAAGGGTACGGTGCAGGGGGCTGCTCCCGGGAAATAGGCGCCGAAGTTCAGGGATTTGA
This sequence comes from Bacteroidota bacterium, assembly GCA_018969565.1. GTDB lineage: Bacteria > Bacteroidota > Bacteroidia > NS11-12g > UBA955 > REEB481. Next base: position 1,025 of record JAGWYC010000150.1, read on the forward strand.
GTTCCGCCAGTCTGGATTCTTCTACCTTGCAGGAAACGCCGCTTACGCGGAGCGTATCTTCATCATGAGTCACCACCAGGTGACCATCTGAAGTCATCCTTATGTCCAACTCCAGCCAGTGCGCACCGGATTCTGCGGCATTGATGAAGGCGGGAAGGGTGTTTTCAGGGTAACGCGACATGTTTCCCCGATGTGCAAAAATCTGAATGGCATTATGTTCCGGCATCACCCCTGTTTGAGTCTGACAAAAATAAGATAGCTCACCATGAGCTGCAGCAGCCCGGTGTAATTGCTCTTCCACTGTGGGTTATAAATGCCCACCTCTTCCAGTTCAGGAATCATACGGGATGCAATGTTGGCGAGGTCGTCGGCACCGGCGCTTCCATCAAAAACCACTACTTGCCTGTCAGGTTCGTAACGATGTTCCAGATGTAGTCCTTTCAGGCTACTCAGACGATCCAGCAAGGGTTCCATATTATGGTCGTTGGGCAGACTGATGCGAAGCAGCACTTCGGGTACCGTATCCTGATCCAGCGGATCAATGGGACTACGTGGAAAGAAACTGGCCAGCAGGTCCGCCTGTGCAGCCTGGGTGCGTATAAACTTGATGGAATCTTCTTCCCGGTGCCGGATCTGCTCCAGCACCTTCTCAGGGGTATAGCCTCTTTTCTGAACATCACGGCGCACCTTCCACCACATGCGCAGTTGCTCATCAGGCTCCATGAAAATCTTCAGGTCATATACATCGGCATGATTCTTCAGGTAGAAGGAATGCAGGCCCTCAAATACAATCAGGCGATTGGGCTTAAGGAAGCGCGGCAGTGTGAACCGCCCTGTGCTGTGGTCATAAGAACGACGTTGGATGCCTTTGCCGGTCTTGAGCTGACGGGCCTGGTCCATTTCCTCGTGCAGCTTGTTGGCACGTGGATCCAGATGCGTGAGTCGTTCCCAGTTGGCATCTCCCCGTTCCCAGCGGTGCATATCATCGCCGCGGATGATGGTGGTATGGGCCGGCTCAAAAACCGAAGCCAGCGCTGTGGATAAGGTGGATTTACCACTGGCAGAATCTCCGCCAACGCCAATCATGTAAGGCTGGGATAAGAATTTAGTCTGAATATTGGTTTTGATGCCTTCGCGATAAACCAGATAACCGCTGAGCAGCAAGGTCGTTTGCAGCAGGGTGAAGGCCAGATTCAGCGGCGCTTCCGAAGAAAAGCCCAGAAAGTGTTGCAGCGAAGTACCCGTTTGTGGCGCCCACCAGAGCGCATTGAGGAAGTCGCTTCCGGGGATCAAAGCGAAATACAGAAAGTACAGGCCGCTGAGCAGGATAAATACACTTTGTTCCCGCAGGCTTTGCTTCACGATAAAGAAAACCAGCAAGGGTAAAATCCAGAAATACCAACCCTGCATGGGTGGTATCAAAAGGGTGAGCGCCAAAAAAGTAAAGCTCAGAAAAAGCACCAACTGGTCCCGGTTCACAAATCGGAAGCTGGCATACCAGATCACCAGGATGAAATACACCGCCGGGATGATGTAGAAGCGCAGATTCCCGTAGCTGAAATACATGTTGAACACCTGCCGCTGCACGGGGTTATCATAAACCATCCTTCTGAAACCTGCATCCTGCCAGTATGGAATGTTGATGAGGAGCAGCACGGCGAAGAAGATGCCCGCGGATTGAAGCAGGGTAGCCACGCGCACCTTGGGGGTACGGATTAAATAAATACTGTAGAAGGGCAGCACCAGCGCCATATTGGTTTTACAGCCCACAGCCATAGCCAGCAGCAGTGCCGACAAGCCCCAGCGCTCCCGAAACAGGAAATGCAGCGACAACATCAGCAGCGCCATGGGAATTACATCCAGTTGCCCGTGGAAGTAGTTGATGTACAGCAGCACCGGCGATAGCCAGTACCAGATCAGCAAAGGCCGGCTGTAGGGCTTCAGCCATCGCATCAGCACCACCAGGATGCTGAAATCTGCAAGAAGCAGGGGAATGCGGTATAGCAGGGCATCGGCCACGCTAAACGCAGATCCGCCCGGTATCAGAAACCAAAACAGCATCCGCGGCAAGCTGAACAGCCACAGCATCAGGGGCGGATATGGGAATTCTGTACCCTGTCCGTTCAGGGAGAAATAGGCGTATGGATTGGAAAAGTTGCTGCCTATGAAATAATTGCCGAATGGCGCAAACTGTTCCTTCAGATAATCAGAAGCAAAAAATACCGCCAGAGTCAGCTTCATGGCCAGCCCAAACCAGAAGAGTCGCGATTTAAGCAGGGGGAGCTTGGTTCTCCCGTATTTGTCATAAACGCTGAAACTTCCTATGGCCATGCTTTTGGATACTGCTTTAAATCAGGTAAGCGCGCATACCCAGTTGTACGGCGCCGAGGATGTCTTTTTCGTGGTTGTCGCCCACCATCATTACTTGTTCCGGAGCCAATTGCAATTTACTCAGGGCTTTATGGAATATGATGGGGTTTGGTTTTTCAAGACCTGCTTCTTCCGAGGTAACCATGAAATCGCAATAGCGCTGCAAATCAAGGTGGGCCCATTTGCGAAACTGAATATGTGAAGTCAGGTCGGTAACGATGCAGGTGCGGATGCCGGCGCTTTTGAGTGCCTGTAAGAAGGCTTCTGCTTCCGGATTCCACTCCATAACGTTCAGGTAGGCATCCCAGAAACAGGATTCCAGTTCCAAAGCTAAGGCGGGTTCGCTTCTACCAAAAAGCAGTTCCAGCGCGGTATGCAGGTACAGTAATCGCGAGTGCGAAGCTGCTTGTCCGCTGAGTTGTTGGTGCGTGCGGCTGCGCGCCTCTTTCCAAGCCTGCTCCAGCGCCGCAGGTTCCACAATTCGCTGCTGTTCCACCCGATTCAGCACGGCACGAAAACCTGCTTTATTGCAAGGTTCATAGGCATAGAGCGTATCATCAAGGTCCAGACAGGCACCCTGAATCCCTTCCAGGCTGATTTCAGAGAAACGATGTTTGGTCAGAGATAGGCTCATGCTTGCAGTAAACCGGAAGCCGCAATGCTCCGTTTGTGAGATATCGGGTGAATGAAAAGAAACGGGAACGACAGCATGAGCGTTTGTTCGCAAACTTACGGGAAAGCCAAAAGGGAAGCAAATGAGGGGGAAGGGGTAAGTGGTAAGTGGTAAGTGGTAAGTGGTAAGTGCAGGGAATTGGTTGACTGTTCTGAGCGCCAGGATAATAATCCCGTAGGGATGAAATATCGGTAGTGGTAAGTGCAGGGAATTGGTTGACCGTTATCATCGAGCGATATGTGGTCAATCCCGTAGGAATGGTACATCGGTAGTGGTAAGTGGTAGGTGGTATGTGGTAAGTGCAGGAAATACGTTGACTGTTCTGAGCGGCGGGATAATAATCCCGTAGGGATGACATATCGTTGGCACTTGGAACAGCATGACGCGAGCCAGGGCTTAACCCCAAAGAAGCCGCCGCTGCGCGGCGTTTTTATGCCCTGCTCGCTTTCGCTCGATTAAGCCCGGCGCCGCATACGGGGCATAAAAAAAGCCATCATAGCTGATGGCTTTTTGGGGTTGGTGGGAGCTGAGGGATTCGAACCCCCGACCCTCTGCTTGTAAGGCAGATGCTCTGAACCAGCTGAGCTAAGCTCCCTTGTGTTTGTGTGCCGCGATGGCTTCAAAACGGGAGCGCAAAAATAATGAAGTTGGGTAATCATGCAAATCTTTTTTGCTCATTTTTTCAGACAGGCGATTTTTTGCCGGTGGAATGCAGTGCTTTTCAGTCGGTATTTTGCAGTACATTTAAAGAAATACCCACGCGCAGATGAGGAAATTGTTGTATCGGATTTTTATGGGGTTGTTCATGACCGTGTTGGTGTTGGTGACCATCCTGAATGCAGGATTGTTTTTCTACGGCGACCGCATCGAGGCCATGGCGGTGGAGCGGGTGAACCGCTTTCTGAAGTCAAAGGTTTCGGTGCAAAACGTG
>JAGWYC010000151.1 GCA_018969565.1 Bacteroidota bacterium
GATTGATGGATATCATCACAGCGCGCTTCTTATTCAAAAGGGAACTATCGACTCCATAACTTATAGCATTGATCTTAACCGATGCCTCCGATTCAGACAGGTAAAACAACTGGCTCTGGTATGGGCTCCACAAGCCTTTTGCAATACGCACCCTTGAACTGAATGTATGATAGCCCGGCGATAAAGCACTGGTTCCAATGGTAATTTTCCTATCCAGTATATCCACGGGTGAAACAGTCACCTTGTTTCCCTTTCCTATGCCCGGATCACGGTCAATGAAGTACTCGTATCCATCGGGTTTCCCTAAGCTCAGGGTGTCTTCAATGACGAACATCTGAAATTGCCAGGGGCTCCAGAATCCATTTCCGATTTTAGTCCGGGTATGTATAAAATGTCGACCTGTTGTCAGCGAAGAAATGCTGGCTGTGAACGTTTTGCCTACAGAATCCGCTTTATTAATCGCAATTGCTGTTGCCTTTCCGCATGCAGGGTCTTTGTCAAAGAAATACTCCGCCTGAACTATCGGACCGCGGTTCACCGTATCTTCAATGAAGAACATCTGAAACTGCCAGGGACTCCAAAAACCATTACCGATTTTGGTTCTCAAATGGATAAAATGTCGCCCTGATGGAAGCGTTGACACTGCGGCAATAAAATTTTTACTTATAGAATCACCGCTGCTGATGCTTATGGGAATGGCCTTCCCGCAGCCGGGATCTTTGTTCAAGAAATACTCCGCCTGAACTATCGGACCGCGGTTCACCGTGTCATCGATGAAGAACATCTGAAATTGCCATGGACTCCATAGTCCATTGGCAATTCTGGATCTCACATGTATGAAATGCCTTCCTCCCGTTAATGATGAAATGGCCGGTTGAAACGTTTTGCGCAACGTGTCTGCTCTGTTAATACTCAGTGCTGTTGCCTTTCCACTGCCGGGGTCTTTGTCCATGAAATATTCCACCTGATTAATGGGACCCTTGTAGGCAGTATCTTCTATCATGAACATCTGAAGCTGCCAGGGACTCCATTTTTTAGAGCTGTCCTGAACCCTTACATGCACAAAATGCCTCCCCGAGGTCAATCCGGTGGTTGGGATACTGAAGCTTTTAAGAAGGGTGTCTTGGGGCCCGCTGAAACTTACCCTGGTACCTTTTCCGCAACCGGGATCCTTATCAATAAAATACTCGAGTTTTACGATGCTTTGTGCGGTAAGAACGGGCACAGAAAGATACAAAACCACCAAGAGCGGCAGTTTAAATCTTAGAAAGTGAACCGGCAAACGCAACACGGAAAAGGTGCTTATTCCGGTTTTCTGGCCAGAATCCGAACCTTCAGGGCCGTACCTTTCTTGATGACAGGGTTCAAAACTTCAAAATCATCAAAAACGGCCACTCCGGGCACGTTGCCTACTATGGAGAATTTATAGCCCCCGCCATAAAGTCCGACATCCGTGCTGTCGGTACCTGCATTTTTCCCCGGCGAAGTAGATTTCAGTCTAAAGTCAGCATTGGTGCGGTAATACGGCAAATTAGTCGCAGAATATCCTCCTTCAAAAACAGGCATGGTATCATTGATATTGCCGGTTCCGGGAAGCTTTGCTACAGCACTATTGTGACTGTAGGTAAGATTATTCTTAAATACCGAGCCATAATTCAGCGTATCAAATCGGGCGCGTTTGCTCACATTACTCCAGAGAATATTGTTGTATATTTTAGCGTAGGAACTTCTAAAGTAAGTAAGTCCCCCATAGGCAATAGTACCGCCATTTTCCATTTCGGCGAATATGTTATTGATGATCAGGTTTGTTGAGTTACCGCTTTCTACGAAACCGTAATTTGGACCGGAAACCCATCCAGAGCTGAGAATCTGTGCGAAATAGTTGTGTGAAACAATGTTGTTACTGGGCGATGGAGAGGTTACTACAAATACCAGAGAAAATCCAATAGACTGGTAAAACACACAACCCTCAATCAAACTATTACTTGAACTAAGGTACACGGTAGCATCAAAGAAACAATTCTGAAAATGAATATTGTTTGAATAAACAGATACTTGCCCCAGAATACGCAATCCCTTGATGGCGCTGCCCGAACTTGATGTACTGCCGGTATATGAAGTATATATACTGTTGATCATGGCTGTCCGGTCTTTGTCAATAGTATTACTGCTGTGCCCACGGGAATAGATAAAAAGTTTCTTGTACAGGTTGATCCCCCCATAGGAAACTGTAGATGGCATGACAATGATGGTGTCTCCATTGGCCGCCTTTTGATCAATCAGCCCCTGAAGACTTGAAGAATCAGCTCCAGATCCTGGTGTATTATCTACCGTCCAGATACGTGCAGAAGCTACGGTGGGTGCAAGAAATATCACCCAAAGCATGAATATCCTCATAGTACAAATATGCTATCTGGCAAGCGAAATCCTACAAAATGTCATAAATCTTTCACAGAACATAGGAAATAAGAAGTCCGTGTGCTTTTATTTGTATCCAACCCTTGGATTTACCCAAATACTTCAGTCGGTGATTCACCCCAGGCGCTTCATTTCCCTTGCCTTTATCTGGCTTTCTTTTGCGCTTCTTCAGGCCCAGGACCTGGAGCGGTACACGCCGGGGAAAATCAGGTCTCAAAAACCTTTTGAAGCGGGGGGTGGAATTTCCTTAGGAGCCGGTTTTTACCGCAGCAGTGCCAATATCAGCCGCATGGCCCCCTGGAACTGGTTTGTGAGTGGCAGCCCCTGGGTGCGCATCTATGGGTTTAACATTCCGTTCACCTTTACCTACAGCGAAACCGGCAGAAGCCTCACCCATCCTTTTCACTATCAGTTCACCGGCGCAAGCCCTTCCTATAAATGGGCAACGGCCCATCTGGGATATCGAAGCATGAGTTTCAGCGATTACACCGTTTCAGGGGTGGTGTTTAACGGTGCCGGAGTTGAACTGAGGCCCGGCAAGCTTCGTCTGGGTGCATTCTACGGCATTTTCAATCCTGCGGTAGCGCCTGATACCAATAACGCAGGCTTCGGTGTCATTTTGCCCGCCTACAAAAGAATCGGATATGGCACACGTGTAGGTATTGGCAGCGAACGTAATTATTTTGACCTGATTTTCTTTCATGGAAAAGATGACCCTGCTTCCCTGGAAAAACTTCCTGAAAACAACAAGATCCGGCCTGCCGATAATGTTACCCTGAGCCCGCGATTTCGGTTCACCCTGTTTAAGCGCTGGTTCTGGGAAGCCGATGTGGCGCTGAGCCTCTTCACCCGGAATGTACTGAACGACACCCTGCCCGAAACGGAAATCCTCAACAAGGTGTACAGGTTGATTCGGGTAAATACCACCAGCTATGGCGCTTTTGCCGGACATCTGGGCACCGGGCTGAACCTGAAATTCGGTAACCTGTTCCTGCGTGCCAGGCAGGTGAGCTCCGATTACCAGTCTATGGGTATCAACCTGCTCCAGGATGACATCAGGGAGTACACCGCAAACCCAGCCTTCCACCTGTTTAAGGGTCGTGCATCCTTCAGCGGCTCTTACGGATTTTACACCGACAACTTAAGTGCAAAGCGGGCAAACACCACCATCCGTAAGATCTACAATACCAACCTGAACCTGCAGCCTTTCAAAAGACTGAACCTAAACTTGGGTTATAACAACTTCGGCACCACACGCAGCAACGGGCTGGTACAGATGAATGACTCCATCACCTTCAGCATCATCAACGAAAGTTACAGCGGCAACCTGAACCTGAGCATCGGGAATATGAAGCGCCCACTCAGTCTGTCCCTCTTTGCGCAGCAGCAGGAAGCTTCCGACCGGAACATTTTCACCAGGCTATACAATAACAATAAAGTGACCAATGCCGGTGCCAGCCTGAATTACCGATTCACGAAAATCCAATTGCAGTGCAACGGTGGCGCCTCCTATGCTTCCTTTTTCGCGGGGGGCAGAACTATTCGCACGGAATCATTGCAGGCGGCTTTGCGCAAGCAGATGGCTTCCGGAAAGCTCAGTTTAGGAACAAACCTAAGCTATACCCGCCGATATCAGGAGCAATTGCTTCAGGGCTATGTTCTTTCCGTAAATATGCAACTTCAGTGCAGTTTTGGAAAAAGACACAGCATCATGATGCAGGGGCGCCTGATGCGCAACAATACCGGCATCATTTCCAACAACGCATTCACCGAACAAAGAGCAGCCTTCCAGTATGCGTTCCGCTTTTAAACTGCTCTTGCTGTGCCTCTTGTCTCTGCTTCCTGAAGCAGGACGATCTCAGGTATCCATCAGCCTCAACATTAAACCACCCTTTACACCGTTTATCAGCGACTATACCAATCCCCTGCGCCTGCAGGATATTAGTCTGGCGCTGTTCAATACATCGGCAGATAAACTGCGCCTTAAATTCAGATTCACCCTAAAAAACCAGGCCAAGGGCATCGAAATATCGCTTAAGGAAAGCGCCAATCCGGTAAATCCGCTGGAGTTGCTTCCCAATGAGTTCCGCTTCGTGCAAATGGATGAGATAGGAAACCTGTACAGCGGACTGACTCAAAATTCCTTCAACATCAGCGGAGTGAACATCCAGAATCTGATACTTGACGGAACCATCCCTGACGGCACCTACGATATTTGTCTTCAGGCCTTTGATTATGATGCCGTCGGGTTCAGCAAGCCGCTTTCAAATTCCGCCCCTGCAGGCTGTTTCAGCTTTCAGGTGAACTATACGGACCCTCCAACGGATATCCGATTCAATAGCAACCTGCTGCAATACAATTTCGGCGGCAAGGTGCCGCAAATCGGCATCAATGGGCTGACAGGCCAGAATTACACCATTCAATTTACACCGCCGGCCTTCACACCGGGTGGGAACTTTGAATATGAGCTGATGGTATTTTCTGAAGATATGGTGAACCCCACCCGACAGCAGGAACGCAGCCTGATGGAGGCCATCAGCTCCATCACACCCCTGATTCGAAAAACATCCAATGTTC
>JAGWYC010000152.1 GCA_018969565.1 Bacteroidota bacterium
CGGCTTCGCCGCCGGTTTTGCCGCAAAACATCTTGCGCTTACGCAGCACGATGTACTTTTGAACGTAGTTTGAAATGCTTTCATTCAGGCTGAAATATTTCATTTCTGCGGGCATTTCAAGTTTAAGACTTTCACAAACCTTAAAGAAGTTATCTACGGCATTCTTTGAGTTGAAAATGATGGCCGTATGATCCAGAATGTTTACCCTTTGCTGCCGCAGTTCCCGGGAAGTAAGGGGTTCAATATGGATGAAAGAGCGGAAATCAATCTTGAGTTTGTGCTTTTTGGCAATTTCGTCATAAACGTTCTTGCCAGCCTCCGGTGTGGGTTGCGTGATGAGGATACTTTTAACTTTGATCTCTCTGCTCATGTTTAGGTAAGCGTCTGGCGGATGAATGAGTACAACAGGAGGTGGGGGAGAATTTCGAGGGCGTAAAAATACAACACTCCGAAGAAATTAAAGTACCCATATCGAATTTGCATGACGACACTAATGGAAATGCGCATCAGCAGCAGGAAAAGAAGCAGGTAAAGCAACATCGGACCAACCCATGGATGCTCCAGCGGTTCAACATTGAAATAAAGCACCAGGGCCAATGGAATCAGCAGAATCCCGGCAAAAAGCTCAAAATTTGTTTTGAACAGAGTGATGATGCGGTGCATCGGTGAAAGGTCCAGGATATAGCAATGTAAACTCTGTGTCAGGAACAGGCCAAATCGCCACAATAAAAGCAGAATGAGCAAAACCAGGAAAAACAGCGGATTATTCGCCAGTTGGGTATAACCCGATGCAATGAACCAGATTACGATGAGCTGCGCTATTACCGCCTGAGCCGTTAGTACAGACATGATGCTGCTGGGCCCTGCATTTGTTTTCATGTTTGCCAGCAAATCATTGAAACGGGAGCGACTGTACAGTGCGTGATAACGCGCATAGAACAAGGCCTGAAATAAACTTCGATTGACCACAACCAACAGAATGATGCACAAGCTGATCATGAAGAACCAGGTTTTAGAAATGGTATTCTTCTTATAAACCAGGTTGAGGAAAGGCGATAATGGGTCTTCGTTCCGGGGCAGGGGTGTTTTGTTGAACAGCGGAGTATAGAGGCTGCGCAACATGCTGCGGGTGCTGTCCGTGCGCATGCTGTCGCTGAAGGGGTGAACCTTCCACACGAAAGTTCTGTAACGAATAGAATCCCCGTAAGCGTCGCCTTCAATCGCTGTCTGGCCGGAAAGATTTCCGAAGCAAATAAAAAAGGTGAACAGCAGCAGGAGTTTTTGCATGTTAAAAGCGGCTGATGAGTCCTGCGTGAATTTTGGCATCGCGCAGGCTGAGCTGCTGACCCTGTTCCCGGCCCAGGGCCCATGTTACTTGAAGGATTCCGGGTTTGGTTTCAAATCCCATGCTCATGCCAAAGCCGCTGAAACTGCGCTTTACATGAGAAACTTCAGCAGTGTTCAGTCTGGTCTGAGCACCGTTCCAGAACAGGCTCGCATGAGTGCGCTCCGTCATCAGGTATCGTAGTTCAAGGGTGCTCATCAGCCAGGAATTTGCAAAAATACTCTGTTCGTTGAAACCCCGGAGGTTTGAAAATCCGCCCAGGCGTTCCGCCTGCGCCAGTGAACTTAGCTGATCCTGTAAAAACTGCCCTTGTACAGCCGTGAATAAGGAAAATGCGCCTTTCAAGGGGATAGCGGCTTTGAAACCCGCTCGCAGGCGCAAGGGCGTGCTCCGCATCCTTCCTTTTTGCTCCAGAGAATCGTATAAATTCAGCCCCGGATGTGTCAAAGAGAGATTTTCAACAACCGGGTTTCTTTTTATGGTCTTGGAGCCTGCTGAAGCATCCACATACATATCCACCCCACGCGAAGGGTTGAACGGATGATCTATGGTTTGCAACTTCAGGCCGAGGGTATAAAAATTCACCTTGCAGCCCAGGTTTGCCGGCAGACTGCGTGTTTTGATGATCAGTGCAGTATCCAGGCTTTGCTGTATATGGTTCTGTTGTTCCATTTCTGCGCGCATTTCCAATCTGTGCCATAGCCAGGATGCCGAGAGGCTAGGACTGATGCTGGCAAAACTGCTGTCCACTTTTACCGCCTGCAAACCGGCTCCGGCAATCAGAGGTAAGCCGGCAGGGAAAGGGGCGCGCATACGCATCTGCAGATCCTGTGAACTGCGGTTAAAACTTCTCCAGGCAGCATGTATCATCCATTCCCGCGAAAAAAGATGTTCCAGATGCAGTCGGGCTTCGCCGGTGAGCACCGGTTTCCCGCTCCCGGCGCGATTGCCGATTCCGGCCAGCATCATCAGTTGGTTGCCGGGCAATTGTTCCGCAGGGATAAAAATGCCCGCTTTATTGCCTGCAAACATCAGAATGGGATCTCCCTGCCATCGGAATGGTCCCATCAGGTTGATTCTGGTTTTGATGATTTTGGGGTCCAGCGGTGTCCAGATTGTTCCGGGGGCTGCGCCCAGAGCCCGCATCAGCCAGCGTGTATCCGGTGCCGGTGTGCCGCTGAATAACAGGCTGTCCCAAAAAAACTGCTCGCCGGAATGGGCCTGCAGCTTCAAGGTATATCTCCCGTCAAAAGGCCGCAACAAAATACGGTCCAGCCCAGCAAACGGATAGCCTGCTTCCTGCGCCAGTATTACGGCCTTGGCGCATTGAAGGTCTGTTTCAGAAAGCCTTTGTCCTGAAGTGATGCCGCGCAGGTTTTCCTTCCAGATGCCATAAGCCGAATCACTCAGCACGATGACACTATCCGCGCGGTATAGTGGGCCACGCAAGCATTTCAGTCTTTTGCTGCCGTCTTCATACAAGCTGTCCACGCAATAGGCTTCCAGATATCCTTGTGCATGCCATCGCTGCAATATTCTGCCGGTATCATCCGGAGGAAACAGAAAAAGCCGTCCCCTGCCTTCCGGCTTCAGACAAGCTGAAACCAGAATCAACAGCGGCAAAAGGAATCGGCGCATGTGCGCAAATGTCAACCCATAGCTGCAATTTTGAAAGTCCAATGGCAGGCCTGTACATTCATATCCCTTTCTGTCGCAAGGCCTGCTTCTACTGCAATTTCCATTTCAGTGTGAACCAGAGCGGTCTGGAGGCAATGCTCGAAGCAATGCTGCTTGAGGCTGAAACAGAAGGCCCGAACTGGCAGCAGCATGAATTCACTTCGTTGTATCTGGGCGGTGGAACGCCATCGCTGGTATCGGGTGCCGCCATGACGGAATTCCTGGATGCCCTCAGAAGGATATTTCGTTTTGCAGAAACAGGGGAATGGACCCTCGAGGCCAATCCTGATGACGTTACGGCAGAGAGGGCCTTGTCCTGGCGCGCTGCGGGCATTAACAGGGTAAGTCTGGGTATTCAGAGTTTTTCTGATGAAGAACTGCGTTGGATGAACAGGGCGCATCATGCCGCGCAGTCGGAAATGGCCCTGAAAACCCTGCTGGATACCGGTATTCATTCGGTGAATGTGGATTTGATTTACGGTAGTCCACTGCTGAGCGACCGGGCCTGGACAGAATCATTGCGCCGTGTTTTCGACAGTGGGGCAGATCACCTGAGTGCCTACGCCCTGACCCTGGAAACGGATACACCTTATAAAAAGCTGGTTCAGCAGGGTAAGTATCCGGCGCCCGAAGAAGAAACGCAGTCGAGGCATTTTGATATCCTGATGAATGAGGCGGCGGCCGCCGGCTGGGAACAATACGAAATCAGTAATCTGTGCAAACCCGGAAGCCGTGCCCGTCACAACAGTGCCTACTGGAATCAGGAACCCTATCTGGGCATCGGTCCTTCCGCGCACAGTTTTGACGGGGAACGGCGTATGTGGAATATCGCTGACAACAAAATTTATATGGAACAGGCAGCGCGGCATACTTGGTCCAGGGAAATAGAAACCCCTGAAGCTCATACCCGCCTGAATGAGCTCATCATGACCCGCATCAGGTTGCTGGAAGGGCTGAATCTGGAAGCCGCGGAGCAATTATTCCCCGGATTCAAGGCGCAGAGCGGTCACGAGTTACAGCGCATCCGGGAGCGTGGCTGGGCCTTTATGGAGGACGGTTTTTTCAGGCTTACGCCGGAAGGAAGGCATTTTGCCGATGCCATCGCCTCTTCTCTGATGCTGGTTTGAGGGCCTTAGCTCTTTTTTTCTGCCGAGGCCATAAAGGCTATCAGTTCTTCACGACCAATATCATCTTCCGCAGAGCTGATAAACTGCATGGGTAGTTCTTCCCAGTCCTGTTGCAGCGCTTCGCGTATTGCCTGTAGCTTGGCCTCCAGTTCTTTTTTACGCTTTTGGTCAGCTTTGGTATAGATAATGGCGAGTGGCACTCCGTTGGACCCCAGCCAACGAATAAATTCAAGATCAATAGGCTGTGGCGGGATGCGGCTGTCCACGAGTACAAATGCGCAATACAGGTTGCTCCGTTTCTGGAAGTAGTTGCGGATCATGGCCTCAAAAGAGCCGCGTTTTTCTTTGGAAACACGGGCGTATCCGTACCCTGGAAGGTCGGCAATATTCCAGGTGCCGTTGATTTCAAACAGGTTGATGGTCTGGGTTTTTCCAGGATTGGCTGAAGTGTGGGCCAGATTTTTTCTTCCGCAGAGCATATTAATCAGCGAGGATTTTCCCACGTTACTGCGGCCGATAAAGGCAAATTCCGGAAGCACCCCTGCGGGCATGATATCAACTTTGGGCCAGGAGCCGATGAAGCGCGCGTGTAGGGTAGTTCCTGACATGCGACAAAGTTCCGACAGCGGCAGGAATTATTTACAGGTGCAGTGCGGCTTATATTTGCGCTGATTTTGCGCACCGTAAAACCCAATCCCCAAGCCGACGCCTCGAAGAAAGAGCAGGTAGAACATATGTTCGACGCTATTTCCGGTCGTTATGACCTGCTGAACAGGTTGTTGTCATTCGGCATTGACATCAGTTGGCGCAAGAAGGTGAAGAAAGCCGTCGCGGAAGCTGCT
>JAGWYC010000153.1 GCA_018969565.1 Bacteroidota bacterium
AGTGCGCATTTTACCGACTTCAAACTGAGCAGTCTGCAATATGGTGTGAATGCCTGGATACAGGATGCCGTATGGGCGGGTTTCCATAATTCCGGAAATAAGAATTTGTCTATGCAGATTGGGGCAAAACTGTTCCAGACCATTCTGGCCGGCTATTCTTATTCCATGCCCATCAGCCCGGATGCAAAACTCCTCGGCTCAGGCCACGAGTTCTTTACCAGCTTTATCCTCAGCAAACCGCATAAGGAAAATGTTTATCTGGATATGCTGGTGCTTGGCGGTACAGGAGGAGAACGCCAGGTTGCGGAAGAAGAACCGGAAAAAGAAGAAACTGTTCAAAGCACGTTGATTAAGGTTCCCGCCACCGTGCACAGCCTGACCGAGATGAAAGCCCTGCGCCCCAACTACGATACTGCATACCTGACCATCAGCCCTCTGAGTAATGAGCCTAATGAACAAGGCTTTTATGTGTGCGTAGGCATGAATAAATCGGAACAGATGGCCGACAGACTGATCAAAGAACTATACACCAAAGGCCTGCGCAGTTACAAGTTCCAGAACAGCAAAAACAAATACTACTACGTGTACCTGACCAAGAAATCAACCCGCGCCGAAGCCGATAACGTGAAACTCACCGGAATAGCAGGGGTGGAAAATATATGGACGGTGGAAGTAGGGGGAAATTGAGGATAAGTGGTAAGTGGTAAGTGGTAAGTGCTGGTAATACGTTGACCGTTTGAACAGAATGACAGGGTAATAATCCCGTAGGGATGACATATCGGTAGTGGTAGGTGGTAAGTGCGGTGATTCCTGGTTGGTCCGGTAATTCGAATACCGAAGTGCTGAAACACCGGTTGAACATTGCTGCCCTGATGTACCTCTACCTTCGTGCGTCAACCTTGTTGATTTAACCCCGGTTACACGCTTTAATACCGGCGCATAGAAGACGGAAAGGCGCACGGGACTTGCATTTAGCCCGCTGTGTTTCCGGCTTGAAGAACGCAAAATCAGGACGGCGACTTCCTTCAGCGGTACAAACAGGTTTGACTGCTTTGGTACAGGTGCTTACTTTTGCCTTATGCCTCAGTGGATTTCTCAGATTCTGTTCGCGCTGCTGCTTACTGTTTCCATCTGGTTCTTCGTGAAACGGGTTCGCTTCATCCGACGCAACATCCTGCTCGGCCGTGACCTGTCTATACCCGGTGATTTTAACTGGCGTCTGCGCACCATGACCCGCGTGGCACTGGGACAAAGCAAGATGGTTGTAAGACCCGTGGCCGGTTTCTTCCACATACTCATTTATGTGGGCTTCGTCCTCATCAATATTGAAGTTTTGGAAATACTGATTGATGGCCTGGCCGGCACCCACAGAGCATTCAGCTTCCTCGGTACATTGTACGATGTAGCCATTGGGTTCTTTGAACTGCTGGCGCTGGCTGTGCTTATTGCCTGTGTGGTGTTTCTGGCACGCCGTTATGTGCTGAAACTGAATCGTTTGCAAAGCCCCGAGTTGGCAGGTCAGCCTCAGCGCGATGCCGCTACCATCCTCATCGTAGAAATCGTGCTGATGAAAGCCCTGCTGATCATGAATGCCGCAGACCAATTGCTGCAAAGCCGCTATCATGAACACTTTCACAAAGCCGGTAGCTTCCCGGTGAGTAATTTCCTGACCCCCTTGTTTACGTCATGGTCAGATAACAGCCTCATGATGCTGGAACGCGGTGCCTGGTGGTTCCACATCATCGGCATCCTGATATTTCTGAACTATGTGCCCTACAGCAAGCACTGGCATATCATCATGAGCTTTCCGAATACCTGGTACACGCCCAAGAAAGAAAAGGGTGCATTCTCCAATATGGAAAGCGTGACCACCGAAGTGAAACTCATGCTGGACCCTTCAGCACCAACGCCCGAAGCTTATCAGCCTCCCACCGGTTTCGGTGCCCGCGATGTGCAGGACCTGAGCTGGAAAAACCTGATGGACGCCTATACCTGCACAGAATGCGGCCGCTGCAGCAGCGTGTGTCCGGCAAATCTTACCGGAAAGAAACTCAGCCCCCGCAAGGTAATGATGAATACCCGCGACCGCCTGGAAGAGCATGGCAACAACCTCGACAAGGGTATTCAGGATGAGAAAAACCTGCACAGCTATATCAGCGCAGAAGAACTCTGGGCCTGCACTACCTGTAACGCCTGCGCCGAAGCATGTCCGGTGAACATTAACCCCGTGGACATCATCATGCAGATGCGCCAATATCTGGTGATGGAACAAAGCGCTGCCCCAAGCGAACTGAACGGCATGCTCACCAACATTGAAAACAACGGCGCCCCCTGGCAGTTCAGTCCTATGGACCGCGCCAACTGGACGCATGGAGGCTAAAAACCGGCCATAAAACCGATACGGAGGCCGTAAATTTGCATAGGTGCCCGATTTTATAAAGCTGCTTTCCGATGCTGTTGCCAACCAGATTGCGGCTGGTGAAGTAGTTCAACGCCCGGCCAGCGTAGTGAAGGAGTTGATGGAAAACAGCCTCGACGCCGGCGCTACAGAAGTACGACTCATCGTTGAGGAGGCCGGAAGCAGACTCATACGCGTCATTGACAACGGCAAGGGCATGAGCACCACCGATGCACGCATGTGCTGGGAAAGGCATGCTACCAGTAAAATAGAGCGGGCTGAAGACCTCTTTACGCTGCGCAGCTTCGGTTTTCGAGGCGAAGCCATGGCCAGTATTGCCGCGGTGGCTCAGGTGGAAATGCACACCCGCCGTGCTGAAGATGAAACTGCTACCTATATACGCATTGAAGGCTCTAAGGTGCTGGAACAAAGCATCAGCGCTGCGCCGGTGGGTACCAGCATCAGCGTGAAGAACCTGTTCTTCAACATCCCCGCCAGACGAAACTTCCTCAAAAGCCCGTCCGTAGAATTCAGACATATTATCGATGAATTCTGTCGCATGGCCCTGGCCTATCCTCAAATTCGCTTCAGCCTGCAGCACCATCAGAATGAGGTGTATCGTCTGGAACCGGAAAGCCAGGCCGCGCGCATCAGCCACGTGCTGGACCGCATGAAGGAACAAGAACTGCTTCCCGTGGAAGAATCCACCGACTGGATGCACATTAGCGGATTCGTGGGCAAGCCGGGCAGTGAACGCAAAACAAGAGGCGACCAATACTTCTATGTGAACCGGCGCTTCATCAGAAACAATTACCTGAACAATGCTGTGCAAACAGCCTTCGAGGGCCTGATCAGCAGCGATTGCTACCCCTCCTTTGTGCTCTTTCTGGAACTTGACCCGGCAAGGGTGGACGTAAATGTACACCCGACCAAAACCGAAGTAAAGTTTGACGATGACCGGGCCCTGTACAGCATCGTTCGCGCGGCGGTGAAACACGCCCTTGGCCTCTATAACCTCGTTCCCATGGAACCACACGCCGGCCTGGGCGGCCTGGTGCAACAACTCAGCGCCCCCCCGCCCGTGCGGCATGCCCCGCCACCACAGCCCGGACAAGGAGAAAAACGTCCTTTCTATAATCCCTTTGACCAGGAATGGGCGAAACCACGATTCCAGCAACCCTGGCAAAAAGCCTTTACCATGCCGGAATTGGAGCCGGAGCCTGAAATACAAACACAGGCAGAGCTTCCGCTCAACATGGATATTATTCCCGGCAGCACGGCCAAGGCAGTGGGAACAATCCGGCTCAGGGGTGGTTTGATTGCCGCAGGCTTTGAAGGAAATTTGTACGTATTTGACCAGCAGCGCGCCCATGAACGCATCCTGTTCGAACAGTTTATCAGCGGCAGCAACGACCGCAGCAATGCCTCCCAGCAACTGCTGTTCCCGCGTACGCTGGAGTTGAAGCCTGCCGATATGTCGCTGCTGGAGGCCATGCTTACGGAACTTCGACAGATGGGCCTGGATATTGCAGCATTCGGAAAGAACACCATCATTGTGAACGGATTACCGGCAGAACATCAGCGCGGCAGCGAACAGGCGCTGGTGGACGAACTGTTGGAACAATTCCGAAACCAGAAAGACGAGCTCAACCTGAGCACCCGTGAACGTGCTGCACGCGCACTGGCCAAACAACAGGCTGTGAGCAGTAAAAAAGAACTGAGCACCGAAGAAGCCTCTGACCTGGCCAATCGCCTGTTCTCCTGCAGCCAGCCCGGAATCACCCCCGACGGAAAGCCCGTATTTATCGGCTTTTCGACCGAACACATAAACAAACAACTGAAAAAGATCTGACCATGCAGTTTCGCAGCTTCCAGCAATTTCCACCCGCAGTCAAGAACATCATGATCCTTTGCGGCATCATGTTCCTTGGAACCTTCGTGATGGAAGGCCGAGGCGTCAACCTGTATTATATCCTGGGGCTGTTTTACTTCGACTCCGTATTCTTCAAACCCTGGCAACTGTTCACCCACTTGTTCATGCACGGAGGCTTTGCACACCTGCTGTTCAACATGCTGGCCCTGTTCACCTTCGGAGTGCTGCTGGAGAATATCCTGGGAACCAAACGCTTTCTGATACTCTACTTCGTATCAGCGCTCGGCGCGGTGATGCTGGACTATGGAGTGAAGTTGTGGATGATTCACGAGCGCTATGATGTATGGCTCATTTCCACCTCCGCACAATATCAGATTATGAGTAATGCCGCTGATTATCGGGAACTGGCCAACTGGCTGTTCACCCCGATGGTAGGTGCCAGCGGCGCTTTATACGGTATCATGGTGGCCTTTGCCGTGTTCTTCCCCAACTCGGAAATGATGTTCCTGTTTCTTCCCTTCCCCATCAAGGCAAAGTATCTGATACCCATTGTGCTTGCCCTTGATCTGGGTCTGGGCATCGGCCAGTTCCGCTGGGATCCGGTGGCACATTTTGCCCACATCGGCGGAGCGGTATTCGGCTATTTTCTGGTACGGTATTGGAATAAAAAAAGAAGAGATACGTTTTATTAATCCGGGTTAAATCATGCAGTTTT
>JAGWYC010000154.1 GCA_018969565.1 Bacteroidota bacterium
GAAAGCGGGACACCCTGGCGCGAAATGTTCCGGGTGTTCAACATGGGCCATCGCATGGAAATATACCTGCCCGAAGCTTATGCCAATCAGGTGATCAGCATCGCGAACAGTTTCGGTATTGATGCCGGAATCATCGGCAGGGTAGAGCCATCTGAGAAGCCCGAGCTGAGTATCCGCGGTGACTTCGGCACCTTCAACTACCCATGAAAAAACTCTTCTTTACGTGCTTCTGCTGCTTCTGCCTGCTTTCTCTTCAGGCACAAATTACCGAAGATTTCAACGACGGTGACTGGACCAATGGCGTATCCTGGAATGCATCTTCTGCCGATTGGGCTGTTGAAAATGCAGTCCTGCGCTCCGCCAATACCACAGACCAGGCCGAGTTTCAGATATTTACTTCTTCCACAAGAATAAAGAACACCCAGTGGATGCTGTGGCTGAACCTGAAGTTCAACACCTCATCCGCCAATTATGTGGACCTGTTTCTGGCCGCCGACAGTGCTCCTTCCAAAGCGAAAAATGGCTACTATGTGCGCATCGGGAATACGAAAGATGAAGTAAGCCTGTACCGGCTGCTCAATGGCACGGCCACAGAAATCATCAGCGGAGCCGACGGCCTGCTCAACACTTCCGACAATACCCTTCGTATCCGCATTACCTGTTCTTCGAATTACCTGTGGAACCTGGAATACACGTCGGGGGCTTCCATCATATTTCTATCATCAGGAACCGTAGTGGACAGCGCGGTGCGTAAATCTCAGTGGACGGGCTTGCGGGTGAAGCAATCTACCGCCAGCTTCCACAAAAGACATTATTTCGACGATTTCTACTGCGGAGACCCCATCCTGGACCTGACACCGCCTACTATTACAAATGCCCGCTTTACGGCAGCCAACCTGGTTAAACTGGACTTTAGCGAACCCTTACGCAGCCTGCTTCCCGCCGACAGTATGTTGTTCAATATGGTCGGTTTTGGCAGACCTGATGACATCAATACCGCCGCCGACGGACTGAGTGCCACCTTGCGATTCCCCGCGCTGAGCGGGAAGGTGCAGACATATACCCTGCAGGCTTCCGGGTTTATGGATCTGGCGGGAAACCCCAATACCGGGCAGCGCTTTGACTTTCTGGGCGGAATTCCGGCAGCACCCCGGCCGGGAACGCTGATTATCACCGAACTGATGCCCGACCCCGATCCCGTGGTGGCTTCTTTACCCGCGGCAGAATACGTGGAGTTACAGAATACGTCCAACGACTACGTCAGTTTGCGCGGCGTACGCTTCTCAGACCCGTCGAGCAGCGTGGCCTTACCGGACAGCCTGCTCGGTCCGGGGCAGCGCATCATCCTGTGCGAGGCAAGTCAGGCGAATCTATATAAAACCTATGGAAGGGTATTGGGGCTGAGTCCCTGGCCCTCCCTGAACAACAGTGGAGACCAATTATACCTGCGCGATGCCGGCGGTTTCTGGCTGCATGAAGTAAAGTACGATGCCGGTACATACGGGAACACCGCTAAATCCTCCGGTGGCTGGTCCCTGGAAATGGTGGACCCGCAGAATCCCTGTGATCCGTCCAACTGGAAAGCCAGCCGAAGTCCGCAGGGAGGCACACCGGGGGCGCAGAATTCAGTAAACGGCAGCAACCCCGATAAGCGAAATCCGCAACTGGCCGAAGTCTATCCCGAAGACCCATTTCTGCTGCGCATCCGCCTGAATGAACTGCCCGACAGCGGCACGCTGAAGCCCGGCCGCTTCAGGGTAGGAAACGACACCGCTCTGGCTGTGTATGCAGGAACCGACCGCGCGGAGTACAAGCTTGGATTCCTCAATCCCTTTCAGAAGGGAACATTATATAAACTCACTGCGGAAGCGGTGGCCGACTGTGCCGGAAACCTCATGCAGCGCAGGGATTATCCCTTCATGCTGCCCGAGCATCAGCCCGATTCCGGGGAACTTGTCATCAATGAGGTATTGTTCGATCCTTATGTGGGCGGCGAGGATTTTGTGGAATTGTATAACCGTGGCAGCCGCTGTCTGGACCTGCGCGACCTTCGTCTGGCCAATGCCTCGCCCGATTTCATCTCTGGCGAGGTGTTACCGCTCAGCGACCGTGGTCGTATGCTGTTGCCGGGGCAATTTGTCGCGCTGAGTGCCAATACAAACTTCCTGAAGCAGCGCTATCCCCGCAATGGCGGCGACAGCGCCCTTTATGTCGTTGCGCAGTTGCCGGCTTATCCCAACGACGAAGGGGCTGTGATGCTCTTCACTGCTTCAGGGAAGGAGCTGGACCGTATGGCGTACCGCGATAACCAGCATTTCAGTTTAATCAACGACAGGGAAGGGGTGAGCCTGGAGCGCATACGCACCGATGTTTCAGGTGCTGAATCCGGAAACTGGCAAAGCGCTGCGCAGGAAGCAGGCTGGGCCACGCCGGGCTTGCCGAACAGCCAGGCGGAGGCGGGCTTTGCCGCAGACGGCGTATTTCAGACCGACCGACCCTATTTCTCACCCGACATGGACGGGTTCGAGGATGTGCTGAGCTTATTATATCGCTTCAACAGTCCCGGCTACGTGCTTTCGGTGACGGTATATGATGAGGAAGGCAAGACCGTACGCAGGCTGAGCCGCAACCTGTATGCGGGCATAAGCGGTGTGGTGAAGTGGGATGGCATTCGCGACGATGGCGCCCGTGCGGCGGTGGGCAATTACATCCTCCATGCCGAGGCCTTTTCCGACCGTGGACAGTTGGTGTCGAAGAAGTTGTTGGTGGCGTTGTTGTTGAGGAATTGAGCGCTGTTAAAACACTTGTCAAGGTGAGCCAGTCCTTTGTCATGGTGCTTGCCCCCACCGAGTTGCGTTAGCAATGAGCTGTGGGGGCAAGCGGATAAAGGAACTTTCTGTAAAGCCGTCATTTGAGGCCGGTCCTTTTGCGGCGTTGGGGATGGTGTGGAATGGGTAATGTCTGGCTAGGGGGGGCATTCAGTCTAAACATAACTAAACCATTTCTTTTTAAGCAAACCGGGCACGATATTTGATAATTCATCAATAGTTCTTTGGGGCTGAACGGACTTGACGGGATGTGTAACCGTCGTGTAAGCATGTGGTGCATTGGATGTTGGCACCTTAATATCAATATTCAACACTTTTAAGAGGCGAGTCTAACTACGCTTTGGCTGCCTGATCGGGAGTGATCAGCAGATGCCAACCGTCCCCGTCTGATTTAGTCTGTGCATCGGGCGAATCGGGGCGGTCGAAACGCACGGATATGACGGCTCATGTCGGCCAGGCCAGTCATTAACACGCCGGATAAGGAGCAGATATGGTTCGCGCCGCACCGATCTGTTCCCGACAACAAGCGGGGCTAAACATGTAGAAAGCGCAGGCTGTTCCTTCGCCGGACGTGGGTTCGAATCCCACCAGCTCCACAAAGCCAAAGCCATGAGGTGAAACCTCATGGCTTTTTTTATGCCCGCCGGCGAGCTCGCTCGAGCGTCCCTCGACAGGCTCGGGATGACATAAAGTAGATTAATTTGTCATAGTGCCCCTCCCTTCAACGTTGCTCAGGGCAAGCTGCTCGGGAACCAAGCCCGTCGAACTACGAACTACCTCGCGTTATGTTCATTCAAATCGCCCCCCAGGAACACAGCCCGACGGAGGAGGGCTGTAATCCCGGAACACCGCCGCCGAGCTCGCTCGAACGTCCCTCGACAGGCTCGGGATGACATGAGCTCGGGATGACATAAAGTAGATTAATTTGCCATATTGCCCCACTCTTCAACGTTGCTCAGGGCAAGCTGCTCGGGAACCAAGCCCGTCGAACTACGAACTACCTCACGTTATGTTCATTCAAATCGCTCCCCCAGGAACACAGCCCGACGGATCAAACCATCGTCCGGCCAACAATATAAGACCAATTTGTAACCCCATGTAAATCAAGTGTTTATATGGGGTATTAAGCGGATAGTTTGAATCTATTAGTTACTATCAGTGCACTGGGATTATCAATCACTTTGGTGTAAATAAGTTGGAATTCTGCAGGTTCTAAATGGAAGTTCATTTGGATGGGTTTGGGAATAAACATTTATCGCAAAATAGTCAGGTCGCTGAAGACGCGCTGTTCTAGTTTCTTAGGGTCATCACCACAAACAGTACTGTAATCAACTACCACAACATAAGTTCCCATATGCAGCGGTTTGCCATTGATTCTACCGTTCCAGCTACCTACTTGCAGGCTGCTGTTATTCGCACCCCGCCATTCCCAGAGTTTAGCACCCCATCTGTCATATATAGCCATGTTATACTCAAGTACGGTTGGAGTCATCACAGGCTTATAAACGTTGTTTAAAAGGTCTCCGTTTTCAGGTGTGAATGCATTTGCCAGCCATACTTTTGGGGCATCAAGCACATTGATAATTTGTTCAGTGGTGTTTTTACAACCATGATCAGTGGTAATTTGATGCCTTACTCGATAACTGCCGGTCAGTTTGAAGATGTGTGGGAAGTTGGAAGAGTCAGATACTTTTATATCGTCTATAAACCATTCAGAGGTGCTTTTGCCTTTCCACACCGGGAAAAATGCCAGCGGTTCACCGGCCAGACTATTCTTGCATTGTTGATACAGTTCCATGTCTGCAATGGGTTTAGGATTCACCTGTACGAACCATTCCGTCGAGTCCTTGCAGCCAAATGAGGATATTCCTGTCACTTTATATACGCCTTGATTATTTCTTCCTACTTTGGGCACTTCGTAATAAGTGCTTGTATTGTTTGTTTTAGTAATACCAGGGCCGCTCCATGTGAATTTCTCTGCATCGGTATTCAACACTAATTTGAGCGTAAGATCTTCACAGATTTTGCCCGGTGAATAATCACTCAGGTTTAATATAGGCTTTTTGAATACCCGAACAAATGTCTGATAGCTGCCTTCGCAACCATACTCATCAGTTACCTTCAGGTTATAGATGCCGGAATC
>JAGWYC010000155.1 GCA_018969565.1 Bacteroidota bacterium
ATCCCTTGCCCGAAACCCTGTAAATACCCTGCAACAATGAATCGGCACGTTCAATGTACAGATGCAGGGAATCATCCACATAATCCCATAATCCCTGCAACATCACCGGGTGATTATACAGGAAGAGCAAGGTTGTTCCCGGCGCCGGCGCAAGTGGATCCAAAGCCACATCGGGCATTTCGATTCGATTTAAACGCACGCTGATATCAAAATCCCAGCCCAACAGCAAAGGGTTTTGTGCGTCGCCGGAATAAAACAGGCGAAATGGTTTTCCGGTACCCTGAGCATCTGCCATGCGGCATTTCAACATGACAGGAGCTTCATTTATGACCACAGGCAATAGGGTATCACCCTGATTTACCAGTTCGACCTTCCTCAGTAATTCTGCCTCCATCCTGGAACGACCATCGGCTTCAAATACGCGATAAGGCTTTACCAGATCCAGGCTCGCATGACCTTTGTGCATCAAGGAACTGAGCACAGAATCACTGAGCCGGAACATGAGGGCTGAGGGAAGCAGCGCTGCTGAATCTTCGGGAAACTGCACCACCATTTGCCTGCTTCCGGCGCGTACTTTAGCATTTGGCTGCACCCGAAATACGGTTCCGCCGTGGTTGATGCATAAAGTATATTGTTCCGGTGCGGGCTGTAAAACCTGAACCAGGCAGGTAGAAACCAACGTGCCCTGCCGCAGCTCGTAGGCATACTGACGCGCAATATTGGCCTGAGGCAGAGTGCGCATTTGCGGCTGCATCATGGATTCCTGCCGGACCATGCAGCCGGACAGCAACATGAGCCCCAAAGCAGCATTCAGTAAATTCCGCATCATCGCGCCGAAATTAGAACACTTGGGGCTATTTGCAGAATAAACTGAATTAACGTTATCTTTGCATCACTTTCCACACGGAAGGGGGCCCCAAAAGTCCCCTTTTTTGTTACATACAATCATGGGTTCAATTATCGGAATCATACGCAGCATAGCCGAAGCAGCCACGGAAGGCACGGACGTGTTCATCACTTCCATCAGCGCCAACAGAGATGAAACGCTGATTCGTATTGCTATTGACGCCGATTCCAACCTGAGTATGGAAAAGATTACCCAATTCTCCAGGACCGTTTCCAAAGCAGTGGATGAACAGGATCCGGGCGACCATAAATTCACCCTGGAAATCGGCTCACCGGGAGCTGACCAGCCTCTGCAAGATCCACGGCAATTACCCAAACATCAGGGTCGAAAGGTACATGCCGTGCTGCGCGATGGCAGGGAAATTAAAGCCCTGCTGAAACAGGTAGAAGGTAGCAAAATCGAACTGGAAACCCCCGGAGCGAAGAAAAAAGATCCACCGATTCTGGAACACATTGAGTGGCAAGACCTGGCGAAGATTACCATAGACCTCAAATACTGATAAAAACAGAATAAATACCATAACATGGCTAAGAAAATGAACGCCGACATGATCGGCATCAATCTGGTAGATTCATTCTCTGAGTTCAAAGAATTCAAGAGCATTGACCGCGCCACCATGATCCGTGTGCTTGAAGATGTATTCAAGAGTATGCTGCGGAAGAAATACGGCGCTGATGCACAATTTGACATCATCATCAATACTGAAACCGGTGATATTGAAATGTACCACAACCGACTGATTGTGGAAGATGGAGAAGTGGAAGATCCAAACCTCCAGATCAGCATCACCGATGCCCACAAACTGGAACCCGACTATGAAGTAGGCGAAGATGCGGTAGAACAAGTATTTCTGGACGACTTCGGACGTCGCAGCATCCTGAATGCCCGTCAGGCGCTCATGAATCGCATCCTCGAATTGGAAAAGGATGAGGTGTTCCGCAAATACAATGACAAGGTTGGCGAAATCATCAGTGGCGAAGTATATCAAATCTGGAAAAAGGAATTGATGATTCTGGACGATGATGGCAATGAACTGGTGCTGCCCCGCAACGAAATGATTCCCTCTGATTTCTTCAAGAAGGGCGATACCTTGCGTGCCGTAGTGCTGCGTGTGGAAATGGACAAGAGTTTGCCACGCATCGTGCTTTCGCGCACGGCACCAGAATTCCTGGAACGCCTGTTTGAACTGGAAGTTCCTGAAATTCTCGACGGACTGATCACCATCAAGAAAATTGTACGTCAGCCCGGCGAACGTGCCAAGGTAGCTGTGGAAAGTTATGATGACCGCATCGACCCTGTAGGCGCCTGTGTGGGTGTTAAAGGTTCACGTATTCACGGTATTGTACGCGAATTGCGCAACGAGAATATTGATGTAATTAACTACACCACCAACAACTCATTGCTCATTCAACGTTCGCTTTCTCCTGCTAAAATCAGCAGTATTAAACTGGATGAAGTAAACAAACGCGCCGAAGTATATCTGGAAAGCGACCAGGTATCGCTGGCCATCGGAAAAGGTGGTTTCAACATCAGGCTTGCCGGCAAACTCGCCGGTTATGAGATTGACGTGTATCGCGTGACCACCGGCGAAGATGAGGGCGATGTGGAACTGGATGAATTCAGCGATGAAATCGAACAGTGGATGATTGACGATCTGAAAGCCATTGGATGCGATACCGCCAAGGATGTACTTCGTACCAGCAATGAAGATCTGGTGAAGCGCACTTCCCTGGAAGAAGAAACTATTGTGGAAATCAAGAAAATCCTGCAATCGGAGTTCGAGTAAATCCGCGTTTAAACGCAAACGTCATAACATGTAAAAGGGAGGCCTCGGCTTCCCTTTTGCATTGTTAATCCTTTGTAAACCCGCATAAAATCGCTAATTTTGCAAGATAGTACCTAAGAATGACGGAAAAAGAATACAGGTTGAGCAAAGTAGCCGCGGAACTGAACAACAGCTTCGCTGTGCTGGTTCAACATCTTCAGAAAAAGGGCTTTCAGATTGAAAATAAGCCCACGGCTAAAATTTCTGAAGAGATGTACCAGGTTTTGCTCGCAGAATTCCGTCAAGATAAAGCAGTACGCGAGGAATCCAAGCTCATTGACAACCGCCTGAAAACGAAGGCAGATGACAAGGCGGTTCCTCCGTCAATGAAAACGCTTATCAAGACGCTGCCCAGGAAGGAGAAAGAAATCACTCCGCCGCCGGCGGCTGAACCCACTCCGGAACCTATTCCCGAACCCACCCCGGAACCTACCCCGGAACCTCCGGCAGTGCCCGTGGTTCCTGAAAAAGAAATTCCCGCGCCACTTACTCCCGAACCGGAACCTTTACCGGAACCCGAAGTCAAGCCCCAACCGGAAACAAAAACCCGTGAAGACCTGCCGGAACTGAAGGTACTCGGCCGCATCGAACTTCCGGAAATCAATAAAGGGAAGTCAGACGATTTCAAGAAGAAAAAGAAAGACAGACCCGCCCCGGCTGCCGAAATCAAGCCAAAAGAAAAAATACAGGAGCCTAAACCTGAACCGGTGAAACCCGTTGAAGTGAAAACTCCTTCGGCACCGACGGTAGTGAACCCACCCAAACCTGCACCGGAGCCTGAACCGGAACCCGAAAAGATCGAAACCCGCTTTGAGAAAATCAGCGGATTGAACATCAAAGGAAAAATTGACCTTCCGGCTGAACCTGTAAAGAAACCTGCATCCGACGCCGATAACAAGGGCAAACGCCCGCGTAAGAAACTCGGTGCTGAAAAGGTACGTCTGGATAAAGTCCGGGACCCCAATGCACCCAATCAGCAGCCACGCACTAATCCTGAACAAAAAGTCATTTCCCAGGATACGGTGCGCAAGAATATTGGCAGCACCATGCGCGGTATTTCAAATGCCGGTCGGGGCAGGGGTGTTAAAGACAAATACAAACGCGACAAACGCGAACGCATACGCAACGAACAGGAGTCACAAGACGCCCGCAGGCAGCTCGAGTCAAAAATCCTGAAGGTTACAGAATTTATCTCTGCCAATGAACTCGCTTCGATGATGAACGTGAGTGTGCAGCAGGTAATTACCGCCTGTTTCTCGCTGGGCCTCATGGTTTCCATTAACCAGCGTCTGGACGCGGAAATCATTCAACTGCTGGCCAATGAATTCGGCTTTGAAGTCGAATTTGTAGATGCCGATACGCAAATTGAAATTGAGGAAGAAACCGATCGTCCTGAGGACCTGAAGCCCAGACCGCCGATTGTTACCGTGATGGGTCACGTTGACCACGGTAAAACCTCACTGCTCGATTATGTGCGCAAAACCAATGTAATTGCCGGTGAAGCCGGTGGTATCACGCAGCACATCGGTGCCTACGAAGTAACCCTGCCCGACCAGCGGAAGATTACCTTCCTGGATACGCCGGGTCACGAAGCCTTTACGGCCATGCGTGCCCGCGGTGCCAAGGTTACCGATATCGCCATTATTGTGATTGCCGCAGACGACAGCGTGATGCCTCAAACCCGCGAGGCCATCAGCCATGCGCAGGCTGCAGGTGTTCCCATGGTGTTTGCCATCAACAAGATGGATAAAGAAGGCGCCAACTCTGACCGTATCCGTGAACAGCTTTCCGCCATGAATATCCTGGTGGAAGAATGGGGTGGTAAATACCAGTGCCAGGAGGTTTCTGCCAAAAAA
This sequence comes from Bacteroidota bacterium, assembly GCA_018969565.1. Classification (GTDB taxonomy): domain Bacteria; phylum Bacteroidota; class Bacteroidia; order NS11-12g; family UBA955; genus REEB481. The sequence goes on from JAGWYC010000155.1 coordinate 4,589, forward strand.
GGCATCAACATGGACAAGCTGCTGGAGAAAGTGCTGCTTGAAGCCGAGATGCTGGAACTGAAGGCTAATCCTGACAGGCTGGCAAAGGGCACCGTGGTTGAAGCCACTTTGGAAAAAGGACGCGGTGTGGTATGCAGTATCCTTATTCAGACCGGAACGCTTAAGGTGGGTGATAATGTGGTAGCAGGCCCCTACTATGGCCGCGTAAAAGCCTTGTTCAATGAACGCGGACAGAGAGTAGAAAGTGCGCCGCCTTCAACGCCGGTGAAGATGCTGGGCTTCAGCGAAACCCCAACTGCCGGCGACCAGTTTATTGTGCTGGCTGAAGAAGCAGACGCCAAAGACCTGGCCAACAAGCGCTTCCAACTGGTGCGCGAACAGG
>JAGWYC010000156.1 GCA_018969565.1 Bacteroidota bacterium
TATCTCCGAGGAACTATACCCAGCAGGGTATCTGCCATGGGTTGCAATACAGCCGGATTCGGCCAATTGTTTTGTTTCAGGGGAAGCTCAGCCGGATTTGCACCGGTGATGGCCTTAGCCAGATTGTATGCGCAAGCCTGACGCACCCTGCCATTCACATGTTCTGTAGTCCAGAACTGATCGGTAAATTCCGCACCACGCGCCAGTTCCAGATTATCCACTACGATGGCTCCGCGCCCATGGTATCTGTTCACCAGAAAATCGCGGTTGTGCCGGATTTGCGCCACCATGGCCTCGCCAAGCAGTGAATCGGCGTATTCCATGTTTTCCGGAACGAGGTTGAAGACTAACTTAAAACCGCGTTTCGAGGCCAGCTTCACCATGTCGTCAAAGTCGGCAATGCGCGGATTGGCCTCATCCAGCACGAAGGCGAAGGCCTTGATATAATCATCGGCGAGGATGCGTTTGCGTCGGTTCACCCCAGCTTCATCGTTGTATTTCACGGCATCGTACCAATCGCGTGCGCTTTGGTAGGCGTGCTTCGCGCCCGGATATTGAATATTCCAGGTGCGCCAGGCACGGAATTTCAATCGCTCCCGTTCCATGCTGTCGCGGTTGTCGTAGTATTTCATACTGAGAAACAAACGCGATAACAGCGGCATGCGCTTGCTGTAATACACCTTCTGCTTCTGCATATAAGGTTCAAGGGTGGTATGGATGGCTGCGGGCCCGCAGTTACGCAGGTTCATGGTGAGCACCAGTGTACGCACGGAAGATGACTCCGGAATGAGTTCCATCAGCGCCAGAAACATACCGGAATGATATCCGGAATGAGTGATGTCGCGCACCTTCAGTCCGGGCAAATACCCTTGCAGAAATTCCGACATGCTTTGCGTTAAGGTGTCGGTGAAGGGATTGAAACTGGTATTGCTGGATTCACCGAAATACAGCACATCGGCTGAATCTGCCAGGGCTTCCACCCGCAGGGCCAGCGGCGCATGCTGTTCCAGTTCCTTTGGCCAGAAATAGCGGGCATAGAAGAAATTGCAGAGCAGGAATAGCAGCGCAACGAACAACAGGCGGGGCAGGATGAGTTTCAGTATGCGCATCAGAACTGGAAATAAACAAAGGGGTGATTTACGGTTCCGCCGAACATCCAGATCAGACAACAAAGCGTGCTGTAGCCCAGCCAGCGAGCGGGCCAGGGGAAATCATCCATCCACAGGTCGAAGCGCTTTTTAGTGAACCACAGGTCAAGAACCAAAAACATAGCCACCATAAACAGGGTCATGGCGGGGATGCTCAATCCTGCCGTTCCTGGAGCCCCTGAGAACAACATACGGTACACCTCGGTGCTCTGCGCCAGACTCACGGAGCGGAAAAACACCAGGGTGAGCATGAAGATGAAGACCGTTTTTACTCGGCTGAAGGCCGCATACCAGCCTTGAGCGGAGGCGGCTTTTTTGAAGAAGAAGTAATCCAGCCAGTAAAATACACCCTGCGCAGCCCCGAACAGAATCATAGTCCAGTTGGCACCATGCCAGAGGCCGCTCACCAGGAACACAAGCATCACATTGCCCAGCATCCGGGAAGTGCCTTTACGGCTGCCCCCAAGCGGTATATAAAGGTAATCGCGGAACCAGGTGGAAAGAGAAATATGCCAGCGCTGCCAGAATTCGGGGATATTCCTTCCCAGGAAGGGCTTGAGGAAATTGTCCATCAGGTCAATGCCGAATAAGCGTGCAGCACCTTGCGCCATCAGAGAGTATCCAAAGAAATCGGCATATACCTGCACACAAAAAGCAGCAGCGGCAGTCCAGGCGGCGGCGCTGCTGTAGATGCGGTGGGCCCCATAGAATTGGTCGGCCACGGCGGCCAGGTTATCGGCCACACATATTTTCAGAAACAACCCATAAAGCAAGAGCCGGAATCCGTAGCGCAGGTTTTCATAGGTTACCTTCTGCGGTGAGAACAACTGGCTTTGCAGGTTAGAAAAGCGCTCAATGGGACCTGCGACCAACTGTGGGAAGAAGGAAACAAAGAGCATGAAACGCGGCAGGCTGCGTTCCGCTTCATCATGTCCACGATAAACATCCACCACATAGCTGATGCTCTGGAACGTATAAAAGCTGATGCCCGCAGGTATGGTATAACGGGCCAGTTCCACGGCCCAGGCAGCTGCATCCTGACGATAGAGCCAGTGCGCCAGTTCCGAGCTTCCGAAGAAAAAATTAAAGTACTTGAAGAAGAACAGGATCAGCAGATTACTCAGAATCGAGAACCATAGGAACAGTTTTCTACGCCTCGGATCAGATGATGATTTGATTTGGCTGCCGCAATACCAGTCCACCAGGCTGGTGAAGGCCATGAGGAACACAAATTCAAACTTCCAATAGCCATAGAAAAAGTAGCTGGAACCCAGCATCCAGACCCAGCGAAGTCGAAAGGGCAGCAAGAAATATACAGCCCAGACCAGCGGCAGGAAGATGAGAAAGGGAATGGAATTGAACAGCACCCGGATTGGTTTGGCGGCAAAAATAAGAACACAATTGATTCAAAATCAGCAGGTTTCCGCAGCCGCCCGGCCGTTTATCTTTGCCCCATGTTTTTGGAACAGTCGCTGAGGGAACAGGTAGCATTAGCCGTAAAAGAGCTTAGTGGCAATGAAGTGGCCGCATCCGGCATTCGCATTGAACAAACGAACCCCGATTTCCCCGGAGATTATACCGTGGTGGTATTTCCGCTGGCCAAGCTGATGAGGCAAAGTCCGGATGCCTGCGCCAACGCTCTTGGCAGTTATCTGAAAGAACATGTGGCGGACATTGCTGCCTTCAACGTGGTAAAAGGCTTTTTGAATCTGGAACTGGATGATTCGGTATGGACCGGCTTCCTGCGCAATCAATGGAATTCCGAGAACCCCGGCAAAGGCAATGAGGGACATGGTATGAAGGTGATGGTAGAATATTCTTCACCCAATACCAACAAGCCGCTGCACCTCGGTCATGTGCGCAATATCCTGCTGGGTTGGAGTGTATCGGAATTGCTGAAGTACAACGGATACGAGGTAGTGAAAGCCAATCTGATCAATGACCGCGGAATTCATATATGCAAGAGCATGCTGGCATGGCAGAAATACGGGCAGGGGGAAACGCCGCAAAGTGCAGGCATTAAAGGCGATCATCTGGCCGGGAAATACTATGTGCTGTTTGATGTACACCTGAAGGAAGAAATTAAAACCCTGACTGCAACAGGCATGAGCGAGGAAGAAGCCGCGAAACATGCTCCACTGATGCTGGAAGCCCAGGAGATGCTGCGTCGTTGGGAAGCCGGCGATGAAACAGTGTTGCAGCTATGGCGCACCATGAACGGCTGGGTATATGAAGGCTTCGACAGCACCTACGCTCGACTTGGTGTGGACTTCGACAAATATTATTACGAATCTGATACTTATACCCTGGGTAAAGACCTGATTCAGGAAGGCCTGCAGCAGGGCGTGTTTTACCGCAAGGACGACGGCAGTGTATGGATAGACCTGAGTGCAGAAGGTTTGGACCAGAAACTGGTGCTCCGCAGCGACGGGACCAGCGTGTATATCACCCAGGATATCGGCACCGCACAGTTGAAGGCCGATGAATTCGGCATCAGCAGAAGTATTTACGTGGTAGGTAACGAGCAGGATTACCACTTTAAGGTGCTGAAGTGCATTATGGAGAAGTTGGGCAAGCCTTACGCTTCAGGGATTTATCACCTGAGTTACGGCATGGTGGATTTGCCCAGCGGCAAGATGAAAAGTCGTGAAGGCACCGTGGTGGATGCTGATGATTTGATTGCTGATATGGTGGAAGCCGCACGCCTGAAGACAGAAGAGTTGGGCAAAACGGAAGGCCTCGCTGCCGAAGCACTGAATGAATTGTACGAAACATTGGGCCTGGCAGCCCTGAAGTTCTTTATCCTGAAGGTAGATCCCAAGAAACGAATGTTGTTCAACCCTGAAGAGAGCATTGATTTCCAGGGAGATACCGGACCCTTTGTTCAGTACACCTATGCCCGGATACGTTCCATGCAGCGCAATGTGAATGAGCCTATTCAGTTTCCTGCGCATGTAAACTCTTTATCACCGCTGGAGAAAGACGTAATACGACAGATTTATGGCTTCAGTGATGCCGTTGCCGCAGCAGGAATCCAGATGGACCCTTCCATTGTTGCACAATGGTGCATCAGCATGGCAAGGACATTCAACCGCATGTATAACGAACTTCCGGTATTAAAAGAACAGGATGCTGAGGCTCGGAATCTGCGCTTATGTCTTATTCATGCCACCGCTACTGCCATAAACCGCGGCATGCAACTGCTCGGCATACGCTGCCCGGAGCAGATGTAAAGCGATTTCCTAACAGAACCCTTACCCGCCAAAAAAAGTGAGCCGGTTGGGGAACCGGCTCAACTAAATTCAAAAAAATGGATGGATTCAGGGGTTTGGCTACAAACCTTTCAGCAGAAAAAGCACTTAAAGATGGCTTATAGAAAAATTTCTACGAGCTCCGTGTATTGCTTGGCCTGTTTAGTGTAGCAGATGTGCTCTTTTGAGGTATGGGCGTTAAATGCCAAGGCGCCTCATCAGCTCTTCTTTTTTTCGTTTAGACACTTCCACTTCTGAACCGTCTGCCATCGTAAGCAGGCCTTTACGGTCGAAGTTGCTCACGAAATTGAGGTTGATAATATGGCGATTGTGGATGCGGACGAAATCACCTTCTTCAAGTGAATCTTCAAACTCACGCAGCGTTTTAGCAACCAGCACCTTGCGGTCTTTGGTCAGAAATACCCAAGTATAACGGCCATCTGATTCGAAGCGAATGAGTTCATCTACGGGTACTACAGTGTACCCGTTGGCATGAGCCAGTGCGATGCGTCGTGGTCCTTTACCTGTGAGGCTGTGAAACAATTCGCGCAGGCTGC
>JAGWYC010000157.1 GCA_018969565.1 Bacteroidota bacterium
TCAAGCCAAAAACTACAGGTTTCGAATATCGGACCGTAAAAACGATGTTCAAGAACACCCATATCTCCACGGCTGATGAACTGATTATTCACAATGCCGATGCCGCGTTGGGTCAATTCATCCAGCGGAACGCCAAAGTCTGGAAATATCCATAAACCGACCAGGATGAAAATTATAAAAGCGATCCGCGCCGGACCATGTACACCATTAACAACGGCTTTCAAGCCGTTGTTAATGGTGTACATTCCATATACGCTTCCATGGGCAGACATGCGCATACAAGATTACGGTCACCGTAGGTGCTGTTCACCCTGGCCACGCTGGGCCAGAATTTGGCGCTGTGTACAAATGGAGCGGGGTAAGCTGCTTTGTCTCGGCTGTAACTGTGGCTCCAGTTGTCTGAACAGATTTCTGCAGCGGTATGAGGGGCATTTTTCAGCACATTGTCTTCTTTGGAAGCGGTTCCTTCTTCTACTTCACGAATCTCATTCCTGATGCCGAACATGGTATCTACAAAGCGATCCAGTTCTTCTTTGCTTTCGCTTTCGGTGGGCTCAATCATCAGAGTTCCTGCAACAGGGAAGGAAAGGGTAGGTGCATGAAAGCCATAGTCCATTAGACGCTTTGCAATGTCTTCGGCTTCAACTCCTGCACTTTGTTTGAACTTGCGGGTATCCAGGATGAACTCGTGGGCACAGAATCCCTGTTCACCTTTGTAGAGGATTTCAAACTCTTGCTCCAGCCTGGCACGCATGTAATTGGCGTTCAAAATGGCGTAGCGGGTAGCGTTGGTCAGTCCTTCGCTGCCCATCATTTTGATATAGGCATGTGAAATCAACAGAATACTCGCACTTCCCCAGGGCGCTGCTGAAACCGCATGCATGGCCTTGGAACCTCCGGTTTTAACAACACTGTGTCCGGGCAGGAATGGGGCCAGATGTGCAGCTACGCCGATGGGACCCATGCCGGGACCACCGCCGCCGTGGGGAATACAGAAGGTTTTGTGCAAGTTAAGGTGGCATACATCGGCACCAATCGCAGCAGGACTGGTAAGCCCAACCTGAGCATTCATGTTTGCGCCATCCATATAAACCTGACCTCCACATGCGTGAATGATGTCGGTCATCTCCTTAATCTGCTTCTCGAATACACCATGGGTAGATGGATAGGTGACCATCAGAGCCGCCAGTTGGTCTTTGTATTGTTCTGCTTTAGCCTTCAGGTCATGGATGTCGATGTTTCCCTTCTCATCGCATTTAGTAACCACCACCTGCATGCCGGCCATAACCGCGCTTGCAGGGTTGGTGCCGTGGGCTGACTCAGGAATCAGGGCAATATTGCGGTGTTGTTCACCACGGCTCTTGAAGTACTCGCGGATAACGAGAAGTCCGGCATATTCGCCTTGAGAACCGGCATTGGGTTGCAGGCTCATGGCCGCGAATCCGGTGATGTTGCACAAGTCGGCTTCCAGTTCGCGGATGATTTCCTGATAACCTTTGGTTTGTGCCTCGGGAGCAAATGGATGCAGGCTGTTAAACTCTGGCCAGGTAACCGGAATCATTTCGGTGGTGGCGTTGAGTTTCATGGTGCAGCTTCCTAATGAAATCATGCTGTGGCACAGGCTGAGATCTTTTGATTCCAGACGTTTGATATAGCGAAGCATCTCGTGCTCGCTCTGGTATGTGTTGAATACCGGATGAAGCATGAAATTGCTTTCGCGAACCAGACTTTCAGGAATATGCACAGCGGAAGCATCCGCGCTTTTCAGCAATTTACCATCCGCTGCTTTGCTGAACAGTTCAAGCAGGGCATCCACGTCCTCAATTCCTGTAGTTTCATCCAGAGAAATGCCAACATGGTTTTCATCTACAGGACGCAGGTTGATTCCGACTGCTTCTGCCAGTGATATCAGGGTTGAAGCATTTGGAACTTTCACCAGAATGGTGTCAAAGTAATGCGCATGAACTACTTTCAAGAGGCCCGGTGCTATTGCTTCAATCCCTTCGGCCAGGCTGCATGTGAGGCTATGCACACGACCGGCAATACGTTTCAGTCCATCGGGGCCATGGTAAACACCATACATGGAAGCCATGATTGAAAGCAGCACTTGGGCAGTGCAGATGTTGCTGGTTGCACTTTGCCTGCGAATATGTTGTTCACGGGTCTGCAAAGCCATACGGAGTGCGCGGTTGCCGTGGCGATCAATAGAAACGCCAATAATGCGCCCTGGAATGCTGCGCTTGTATTCGTCTTTAGTTGCGAAGAAAGCGGCATGAGGACCGCCGAAGCCGAGAGGTACACCGAAGCGCTGGGTGTTTCCTACTACACAATCTGCACCCCATTCTCCCGGAGGTTTGAGCAGGGTCAGTGACAACAAGTCGGCGGCCACGCATACTTTAACGCCGGCTGCCGCACATTTTGCGGTAAAACCGCTGTAATCTTCAATACTGCCAACATTATTTGGATACTGAACCAATGCGCCGAAGAACGTTGCATCAGGTGTAAAACTTCGGTAATCACCGAAAACCAGCTCAACACCGGTAGGCTCAGCGCGGGTAATCAGAATATCTTTCGTTTGAGGGAATACTTGTTCATCAACGAAAAAGCGAAGGGCTTCTTTGCGCTTCTCCAGGCCAAGGAACATGTGCATGGCTTCAGCAGCCGCAGTGCCTTCATCCAGCAGAGAAGCGTTGGCTATTTCCATTCCGGTGAGGTCTATCACCATGGTTTGGAAATTCAACAATGCTTCAAGTCGTCCCTGTGCGATTTCTGCCTGATAAGGAGTGTATTGGGTGTACCAACCCGGATTCTCCATAATGTTGCGCAGGATGACATGCGGGGTGTAGGTATTGTAGTAACCCATCCCGATGTAATTGCGGAACATCTTGTTTCCGGAGGCCTGTGTTTTCAATTTCGCGAGGTAGGCCTGTTCGCTCATGGGTTCGCCTACCTTAAGTGCTTCCTTCAGTCGGATGTTACCCGGAACTACTTTATCTATGAGTTCATCAAGGTCGGACACCCCGATAACACGTAGCATTTCCTCCACATCCGCCGGCCTTGGGCCCAGATGGCGGTCTTCAAATTGCTCCTGATAGGTTCTTGAAAACAACTGCTTGTTCATGTGGCCGCAAATATAACATTCGCATTTGCCTGTTTTTTTCGATTGTCAGGGATGTTGCTTGTTGTGGAATTTTTTGTGCCGGGTAACTCAGGCGCGAGTAAAATCCTTTATTCAATGGGTATGCATCATGTCTGTTAACTTTTGAACTTAGCTTGTTCCAAGGTGTTTCTTTTAGAAGACAAGCAAGGTGTAGATATCCACAAAATACAAGCCTTACAGGTGACGTCATTTCACCGTTCACTATGCCAATCAGGAACGTAACCCCTACCTTTGCAAACCAATTTTTATGTCGTTAATTACTTCTATCTCAGGCATCAGAGGAACAATAGGTGGAGTTGCAGGTTCAAACCTTACACCTCCAGATATTATAAGGTTTACTGCCGCTTTCGGGACTTTTATTCTGAACCAGGGACAAGGAAAACGTATGGTGGTCGGCAGAGATGCGCGTATCAGCGGCAGCATGGTGAACGCCTTAGTTGTGAATACCCTGACTGCCTTGGGTATGGAAGTGATTGATCTTGGCCTGAGCACCACACCAACGGTTGAAATAGCCGTTGAAGCGGAACAGGCTGCCGGAGGTATCATCATTACGGCCAGTCACAACCCGAAGCAATGGAATGCCCTGAAGTTGCTGAATCATAAAGGTGAATTTATTTCCGGGAAAGAAGGTGAACAGGTATTGAACCTTGCGGAATCAGGTGATTTCAGTTTTGCCCCTGTTGATGCCTTGGGTTCTGTGGAAATGCGTCATGATTATTTGCGCAAACACATTGATATGATACTTGCGCTTCCTTTGGTAAATGTGGAGGCGATTAAGTCGAAAAACTACCGTATCGTAGTGGACGCCGTGAATTCCACAGGCGGAACTGCGGTGCCGGCGCTGCTCCAGGCACTCGGTGTAAAGGATGTGATTGAAATCAATTGCAAGCCCGACGGACATTTCGCACACAATCCTGAACCTTTGCCTGAACACCTTACCGAATTATCGGCCAGGGTGAAAACGGATAAGGCACACCTGGGTATCGTTGTAGATCCTGATGTGGATCGTCTGGCGCTGGTTTGCGAGGACGCTGAAATGTTCGGAGAGGAATACACCCTGGTGGCCGTAGCTGATTATGTTTTGCGTCATACACCCGGAAATACGGTTTCTAACCTGAGCAGCACCCGTGCCTTGCGTGACATCACCGAAAAGGCGGGCCTGAAATATTTTGCCAGCGCGGTTGGTGAGGTCAATGTGGTGGAAAAAATGAAAGAAAACAATGCTGTAATCGGTGGGGAAGGGAATGGAGGGATAATTTACCCGGAACTGCATTACGGGCGCGATGCGTTGGTAGGCATTGCTCTATTCCTGAGCCATCTGGCTACTTCAGGTATGAGTGCATCAGCGCTGCGCAGAACCTATCCCAACTATGTAATCTCTAAGAATAAAGTAGAGCTGACTCCGGATATCAATGTGGATGAAATCCTGATGAAGCTGCGAGACAAGTATAAGAAACAGCCCATCAATACCATAGATGGCGTGCGTATAGAATTTGACGGCGATTGGGTACACCTGAGGAAAAGCAATACGGAGCCTATCATCCGCATCTATGCCGAAAGCGCTACCGATGTAACTTCCGGAAACCTGGCAAGAAAAATCATTAAAGATATTGGCGATTTCATCGGCTGATGTCCTGCCTGTTGTTTCTTTGAATCCTAAACCATGAGTCTTCAATGCGGTATAGTAGGATTGCCCAATGTGGGTAAATCCACACTCTTTAACGCCGTTTCATCGGCAAGGGCCCAGGCAGCCAATTTTCCTTTTTGCACCATTGAACCCAATGTGGGCACTAT
>JAGWYC010000158.1 GCA_018969565.1 Bacteroidota bacterium
GGGTAGCTACGATTACTTTTCCGCACAATTCGTAAGGGATGGACTGTTCCTGACAGAAGGCAATAAGCTGATGATATCCGTCAATGCAGTTGCGGGCTTTCAGGCTGCCCGGCTTATAGTAAATTCCGGAATGTATTACCCCGCTGTTGTGGCCGGTCTGGTGCGCCGCTACGCTTTTTTCTTTTTCCAGTACCAGTATCTTCAACTCGGGTTTTGACTGTTTCAGGCGCAGGGCCGTGGCCAGTCCAACAATGCCTCCGCCTACAATCAGCACGTCGTGTTTCATGGCTGCGAATTTAAGTACTGGTATGTCCTATTTTAAAGGAGCCAATGTCGTTCTGTTCCTGCCTGTGATTTGCAGTTTGTGAAGATGTCCGGCCTGCTGTATCAGTTGATATCCATACCATGCTTTCAGGCTGTCCAGTTGCACTGCATGCCAGGCAATAACACGATTGCCCGAGTCCAGTTGTTTCCAGTCAATGGTACGTACCCCGTTGTGTCTTCCGGGCCATCGGGTGTACAGCATCACGGTAGGACTGTAGTCGGCGGTCAGCACCCTGAACGTGGAATCCACGGCCAGTGAAGGATGACGTCCCTGCAGATACAGACTCAGTTCATCTTCCGGGCCGGGTGAACGCAGTTCAATGGGGTCCTTGAGTCTTTGCAGGGTTGTTTGACTGAAGATGGCAGCAATGGCGATAATGCCGGCGCTGAAGATGCCGATACGCACGGTCCTGACTGTCGCCGGGGCGAGCAGCATACCAAAGCCGACGGCCAGCATGGGCAGGGCAGGTGCGGCATACCATTCAATTTTCGTGGCGCTCATGCTCAGCGGCAACAGGAAGGCTATCAGAAGCCATGCTACAAATGCGGCAAGGCGGCTTCGCAGGAGCCATAGTGAAGCGACAAATCCAGCCAGTGCCGGCGGCCAGTAGGGGAAATCGGTCAGGGCCAGTTGCCTCAGATAGAAATACCAGGGACCTTCATGGCCTTCGTTGGGATGAAGGAAACGCGACACCACCTCATTATTCCAGGCGGTATTCAGGTATCCCGGAGTATAATATTCATGTGCAGCATACCAGGAACCCAACAGCAATACCATTACAGCGGCAGTCCGCCAAACCGCGCCAATGCGCAGCATATTCCAGATGTTTCTACTGAAGAGACCCCATAAAAACAGGCCGGGCAGCAGCATGAGTCCTGCGGTGCTTTTGGTGAACAGAGCCAGGAAGGTAAACACGGTGAATGCCAGTGCTGCGCGTTTGGAGCCATTCAGGTCGAAGCGATAGAACGATATCCACGAGGCTGTAAGGAATAGGCAAAGCAGGGCGTCATAATCCCCGCTGCGCACCACGTGTTCGTCAATCCAGCCGGGTGCGCACATCAGGCTGAGGCCTGCCAGGGCTGCGGTCCATTCATTTTTTGTTTCCCTGCGCAGGAATCCATATATCAGCAGGGCTGTGGCCATACCGGCCAGCGCTGTAGGCAGGCGCAGGCTCCACTCCGAGAAACCGAAAAGTAAGGCACTGAGACTTTGCAGCCAGATGAGCAGGATAGGCTTGGTATTGTAGAAGTCCGGGGCGCCGTTGAAGGTGCTGTACAGCCAGTTGCCCGACTGTATCATTTCCAGCACGTTCATCGCCTGACGGGATTCATCCCACAGGCGCACAGGTAAATCGCCAAGCCGGTAAAAGCAGCACCAGCCTGCAAATACGACAAAGCCCAGGAATGTTGGAGATTTCCATAATGGTGTCTGATTCATAGTATTCCTCCGGCCAGATAACGACCGGCAGGGCATTGCAGGCAGTTTCTGGATGTGCACAGGGTTTTCCATTGACCGGTGAGCGCCTGGCCCTGAGCGGCATGAGCGGCATGAATGCCTTCACGGGCCCAGGCACGGATGATTCGGTTGTTCTCGGCAGGAAGCTGTTCCAGCAACAGGATGGCGCGGTTCATCAGGTCAGTATCGCCGGTATGGCGACCGTATGCAAACATAATCGGCGCAGCGGTATTCACGAGTATGTTCACTGCGGCTTCTCTGCCCAGTTTTTTTATACCGGGTGGCGAGCTCAGCGCAAAGCGATAATGATGTTCCCAATAGCCTGCAGCCTGAACATTGAGCAATTGCAGCAATTCATCTGCATTCCGGTGCATCAGGATGCGGTCAAACAGGCGCTCATGGCGTTGCATCAGCGCGGCAAACTGAGCAATGCGCAGGGTTGGAAAATTCAGCGGGCGCATGCGCAGAAACTTCCACACGGAGGCCTGAATAGGCTTCAAATGGTATTTCTTCTGCAGGAACTCATACTCCTTACCCAGCAGCCGTGCATAGTCATCCTGGTGGCTGTGCAGCAGTCCGCTTTGACCAAACAGCAATGCTTCCAGTTGGAAAGGATGTTGCCTGTGGCGCAGCAGGATGCGGTAATCCAGGCTTTGGGCCAGCAAGGTGAAAGCATGGCGGTTGGTGCGGAATCCGAAGTTGTCAGCCAGGGTTTCATACAGCACTTGCTCCCAATGGTAGGCGTTGTGTTTTGCCATCTCAAGAAGGGGGGCACTTTTTTGTTCCATCCTTCGCGCTAAGGCTTCTGCGCTCATGAGGTCCAGCACTGCTTCGGGAACACGTGGCAACATTCCTGAACAGGCCAGCCAGCCGCTGTTTCCCATCAACTGTTCCAGACGTTCGGGCAGGGTGGCATCTACCAGTGGCTTCAGCTCAAGGCAGGGCACGCGGCTGCCATCCAGGCGATACACCTCGGCATCAGCTTCCCACACTACGTGCAGGATTACGCTGTTGTATGCCGCATCATGCTGGTGCCCGTGCCGGTTCCATTCAGAAGCCCGAACATGAATTTCTACGCTGCCGGCCCAGATGGTAGCCCCCAGCTTCAGGGTGCATTCCGGAAAGTCGGGACCCGCATCGTGGTGGGCATAGCCGCGGCTGAAAATGTGCAGTGGAATACCGTCGGAAGTCAGCAGCCCGTGGCTGCGGAATGAGCCGCTGGCCCATATCCAGTGAATCCATTCTTCTTTGATAAACATAATACAGATACCATAAAAACCTGAACGCAAAATACGCATGGCCTTGCTTACTGCGCAGCGGAAACAAGCAAGGTTGAGGCATATTCCGTACATTTGCCCACGTTATCGCTTATGGCATTAGAAATCACCGTCCCCTCTCCGGGCGAGAGCATCAGTGAAGTAACCATTTCCAGTTGGTTGAAAAAAGAAGGTGAATGGGTGGAAATGGATGATCCCATTGCTGAATTTGAAAGCGATAAAGCAACTTTTGAGGTAAATGCCACAGCGGCAGGCCTGATTGAAAAACTTATCGGTCAGCCCGGCGATACCATCGCGGTAGGCTCCGTGGTTGCCGTTTTGAATACGGAGGCCAAGCGTCCGGAAGGGGCAGCACCCGCTCCTAAAAAAGAGGAAGCTAAGGCACCCGAAAGCAAGCCTGCTGAAGCAAAACCTGTGGCGGCAGCTCCGTCAAAAACGGAACAGTCTTCCTTTCCTTCAGACATAAAGATTTCGCCGGTAGCGCAGCAATTGCTGGAGCAATATGGAATTCCTGTTGCTTTGGTGAAGGGAAGCGGTGGAAATGGTCGTATCACCAAACTGGACGTGCTGGAGGCTATTGTGCAGCACGGTCTGGTAAGCGGCGGTGCAGCATTAACCGGCGCCCGCAGCGAAAGGCGTGAGAAAATGACTAACCTGCGCAAAACCATCAGCAAGCGTCTGGTGGCTGCCAAGAACGAAACCGCCATGCTTACCACCTTCAATGAGGTGAACATGAAGCCGGTGATGGATTTGCGCAACAAATACAAAAAGGCTTTTGAAGAAAAACACGGCATAGGTCTGGGCTTTATGAGCTTTTTCACCCGCGCAGTATGTATTGCGCTGAAGGACTGGCCCGCCGTTAATGCCAGCATCGAAGGCGACGAAATTATTTATCACGACTTCTGCGATATTTCTATAGCAGTATCTGCGCCGAAAGGATTAGTGGTACCCGTGATTCGCAATGCCGAACAACTGAGTCTGGCGGATATTGAGAAGGAAGTGAAGCGCCTGGCAGGTAAGGCCCGCGACAATAAGTTGAGTATCGAAGAAATGAGCGGAGGTACCTTCACCATCACTAATGGCGGGGTATTCGGCAGTATGATGAGTACTCCCATCATCAACCCGCCCCAAAGCGGCATTTTGGGCATGCACAATATTGTGGAACGCCCGGTGGTGGAAAATGGTCAGGTAGTAATTCGCCCCATCATGTATGTAGCGCTGAGTTACGACCACCGCATCATTGACGGACGTGAAAGCGTGAGCTTCCTGTATCGGGTAAAAACCTTGCTGGAAAACCCGGAACAGATGCTCGACGGCAAGAATCCGCTGGAGCGTGTGCTCAACCTCTGATCGCTTGTTCCCGGCAGGCGCCGCTGGTGGCTGAAAATCAACCGTTTATTATTTTCCCTTTGTCGGAAACTGAGGTCTGCCGTACCTTCCCATCTGAACATGGAAGCGTATAAGCCCGGTTTGGAACGAAATACCCTGCACCTGCTGCGGACCTATACCGCTTCTCATGCCGTGTTTAACGGGCTTTCAGCCATGCAGCATGCTTTATTGAAGCATGAACGTGAACAGGGATTATATATTCTGAATTTGTTTTCATCCTACCTGCGGAAATTATGCGCAGCGGCGCAGGCTCCTTATGCAGGCTGGATGGAAGAGCAGGCGGCTTTATTTGTATATGCTGAATTAGAAAATCTACGCTATCGTCCGGAATGCACCATAGAAACTGAAGAAATTAAATCTTCCTTTCTGGTGCCTTCCTTTATGGGCATACCCATGCTGGAAAGGCAGTTGTTTCGCGCTTTGAGGTCTGAAGGGCCGCTGGAATTAAAGGTAACTGCAGATATAAAAGACAGCCGTGTTCTGATTCAGGTGTTGGCGAATAAACCC
>JAGWYC010000159.1 GCA_018969565.1 Bacteroidota bacterium
CAGCGCCGTGTTCTACGACCTGCAAGGCAGGGAATGCCTGCGCGTGGCCGGTCCCAAAAGCGTGCAGCACGACATCTCCATGCTGCGCCCCGGCCTCTACATCGTGCATACCACCATACAGGAAACCGTCCGTAAACAAATACTTAAACTGTGGGTGCAATGAGGGCGGGGTGCAAAAGCGCTTTGCTCAAATTAAATGAGGCGCTGCAAGTAAACCAGGGTCCCTGTGCTCCGTCGAAGGGCCCGTTTATTCGATGGGCGCCTCCCTTTGACATTGCTCGGAATAGACGAGGACCTCAGGGACCGCTGTGAATGTGCGAAACGCAAAAATAAAAAAAGCTGTTCGCCATAGCGAACAGCCTTTCCCGGTAAGTATTCCCAAAGGAACTCCTTACATCATGCCACCCATGCCGCCCATATCGGGGCCATGGCTGTGGCCTTTTTCTTCTTCTTTGATTTCAGCCAGTACGCAGTCGGTGGTGAGGATCATACCGCCAATGGAGGCTGCATTTTCCAGGGCCACACGGCTCACTTTGGTAGGATCGATGACACCGGCAGCAATCAGGTTTTCAAACACCTCAGTGCGGGCATTGTATCCGAAATCGTTTTGGCCTTCTCTCACCTTCTGCACAATGATGCTGCCTTCGCCGCCGGCATTGGCTACAATCTGGCGCAAGGGTTCTTCCAGGGCACGCTTGATAATCAGCATACCGGTAGTTTCGTCTTCATTGTCGCCGCTAAGGCCTTCCAGCGCTGCAATGGCGCGGATAAGGCTTACACCGCCGCCGGGCACGATGCCTTCTTCAACGGCAGCGCGTGTAGCATGCAGGGCGTCGTCAACGCGGTCTTTCTTTTCTTTCATTTCCACCTCGGTGGCAGCACCGATATACAGCACGGCAACGCCGCCGCTCAGCTTGGCCAGACGCTCCTGAAGCTTCTCGCGGTCGTAGTCGCTGCTGGTGCTTTCAATCTGGGCTTTGATTTGGTTGATACGGCCCTGGATATCGTCCTTGCTGCCGGCACCATTCACGATGGTGGTATTGTCCTTGTCGATGCTGATTTTCTCAGCGCGACCCAAATCCTGCAGGGTGGCGTCTTCCAAACGACGGCCCTGTTCTTCGCTGATTACAGTTCCACCGGTCAGGATGGCGATATCCTGCAGCATTTCCTTGCGGCGGTCGCCAAATCCTGGGGCTTTTACGGCGGCAATCTTAAGGGCGCCGCGGATGCGGTTCACCACCAGGGTAGCCAGTGCTTCACCTTCTACATCTTCAGCGATGATAAGCAGAGGCTTGCCGGTCTGAACCACTTTTTCAAGCACGGGCAGCAGGTCTTTCATGCTGCTTACCTTCTTGTCGTAGATGAGGATGAAGGCGTTTTCCAGCTCCGCTTCCATTTTCTCGGGGTTGGTTACGAAGTAGGGGCTCAGATAGCCGCGGTCAAATTGCATACCTTCCACCACTTCAA
The DNA here is from genome assembly GCA_018969565.1 of Bacteroidota bacterium. Lineage (GTDB taxonomy): Bacteria > Bacteroidota > Bacteroidia > NS11-12g > UBA955 > REEB481. Next base: position 1,468 of record JAGWYC010000159.1, read on the forward strand.
CGGTGGTATCGGTGCCTTTTGCTTCTTCTACGGTGATTACACCGTCTTTACCTACTTTTTCCATGGCCTGGGCAATCAGCTTGCCGATGGTATTGTCGTTGTTGGCAGAGATGGTAGCCACCTGTTCGATTTTCTGATGGTCATCGCCCACTTCGCGGCTCATGCCTTTCAGGGCTTCTACGGCCTTGGTTACGGCTTTGTCAATGCCGCGCTTCAGGTCCATGGGGTTGGCACCTGCGGCTACGTTTTTCAGACCAGCGGTTACGATGGCCTGGGCCAATACGGTTGCTGTGGTGGTTCCATCACCGGCTACATCCGCAGTTTTGCTCGCCACTTCCTTGAGCATCTGCGCGCCCATGTTCTCGATGGGGTCTTTCAGTTCGATTTCCTTGGCAACGGTAACACCGTCTTTGGTAACCTGAGGAGCGCCAAACTTCTTGTCAATCACCACATTGCGGCCTTTGGGGCCGAGGGTAACCTTTACGGCGTTCGCCAGAGCGTCAACACCTTTTTTCAGGCCTTCACGAGCCTGAATATTGAAATGAATGGATTTTGCCATAATGATTTACGATTTAGGTTTCTTTAGAAATTAGATTACAGCGAAGATGTCTGATTCACGCATGATGAGGTAATCCTTGCCATCGATGGTGATTTCGGTGCCGGCGTATTTACCATAGAGTACAGAATCGCCAACTTTAACGGTCATAGGCTCATCTTTTTTGCCGCCGCCTACTGCCACAACAGTACCTTTCTGAGGTTTTTCCTTGGCAGTATCGGGGATGATGATGCCACCTGCGGTTTTTTGTTCTGCCGCTGCGGGTTCTACTACTACCCGGTCGGATAAAGGTTGAATGTTCACTGACATAGTCAATAGATTTTGTTTTGGTTCAGCCGCCAAAGAACGATTTTCGTGCCATTGCAACGGGGCTGACATTTTTTCGGATAATGCACAAATTCAGTGGCAGTTCAGTGGCTAAGTATGGTCAAAATGTCAGGATATACTTTGGAAAAGATATTGTCCGCAAACGGTGGACATGAAAGGTCCGTCCTGTTGGAACTGCTGAGTGCTTTTTCGCAAATAGAATGAAGTCCACAACTGTTCAATGCACTCACTAGGTTCATGAAGCAACGTCATGTGATTTTTGTCCGTGCCATAAGCCTTTGGGATTTTTTAAGCATAAAACATTTACCTTGCACCTAATTTTTAAAAATCAAAAAACCATGATTAAAAAGTTACTGTTTGGCTCGGCCCTGATGCTGAGTCTGGGATTGCAGGCGCAGTCCTATTACTACATTTCCCACATCCGCGAAGGAAACCCCGGCGGACTGAATGCCGAAAGCGATCAGGCCAACGACCAGAACAGCGGCGGCTGGACCAAGATTACCGGCACCCAGGCCAATGTGGTGTACACCGGAAGCATTGCCATTCCGTTCACCTTCAAATTTGCCGGTAACGCGGTTACACACCTGAAAGCTGCTACCAGCGGATTCATTACATTCGACACAGGCACCACCGTAACTCCGGTTACCGGCCCGGCGGCCCTGCCTACGGCAACCCTGCCCACCAAGTCAGTATCTATCTGGGGCATGAGCGCTTCAGGTTCCAATGATGGCATCTACACCAAAACCTTCGGAACTGCCGGCAAGCGTCAGTTCTGGATTAAGTTCTATTCCATGACCACACCCGGTGACGCTACCAACTCCTGGACTTACGCCAGTGTGGTTCTGGAAGAAGGAAGCAACAAGATTTACATTGTGATGCAGAATTGTCTTCAGGGCAGCAATGCTTATGTAAGTCCCAAGCACACCTTCGGTATTCAGGTGGATGGAACTACTGCCGTGATGGTTGCAGGTTCACCCAACATCACCAACCAGACCAGCGACCTTATCGTTGAGGATAACGATTACTATGAATTCATCTACGGTGTGCAGCCCGCACTGGATCTGGCAGGTATGAAGGTAGATCTTCCCGCCTATGTTTCCAGGAAGGCGCCCCTGGATATCAAGTTTGCCGTGCGCAACCAGGGTACATCTGCGGTTACATCCTACACGCTGAACTACAGCGTAAATGGCGGTGCTCCGGTTTCTGCCAATGTGACCAGCGCGAATATTGCGCCCAATGCAGTGCCTGTGCTGACCCATTCCATCAAATGGAATCCTCCGGCAGCAGGCTGGTACACCGTGAAGGCCTGGGCCAGCAACCTGAATAATACCGGCGATGCTGCACCTGCCAACGATACTGCCAGCGCCCGCACCTATGCTTATGATTCTTCAGCTACCCGCAAGCTGATGCACGAGGTGTTTACCAGCAGCACCTGCCCTCCTTGTAACCCCGGAAACGTGGCGCTTGAGGCTATCTGGGACGCTCGTCCCGGAACGCATTCAGTGCTGAAGTTCCAGTGCGACTTCCCCGGTACAGGTGACCCATACTATACCACAGAAGTTGGTACCCGCCGTGGCGTTTATGGTGTAAACTCCATTCCTGCCACCGTGCGCGATGGTTTGCCCGGTGTAAACCCCAACGGTGGTTATACTATTGATGATTATGATGCACTTCAGGCAAAGCCCAGCTTCGCCCGCATTAAAATCAACAGTGCACAACTGAGCTGGAAAGGCAAAGTTGATTTTGAAGTTGAAATCACGCCTCTTGAAGATTACATGTCAGGCAGCAACTGGCGCCTGATGGCGGCCATTGCCGAGAAAAAAACCGTGCGCAATGTGAAAACCAACGGCGAAACCGAATTCCATCACGTGATGAAAAAGATGGTTCCAGGCCCGAACGGAACTACTCTGAGTAACCTTGCAAAAGGAACACCTCAGAAGTTCAACCTGAGCTATACCTTCCCTGATGTATATCGTCTGCCTACCAACGCAACAGATAAAATCAACCTGGCTACTGAAACTACAGTAGAAGATTTCTGGGATCTGGAAGTGGTGGTATTCCTGCAAAATAACAGCACCAAAGAAGTAGTACAGTCTGAATCAAAAGACGTAGCCTTCAATACCGGTGTAAATCAGGAAGAACTGAGCGGCCTGATGATTTATCCTAATCCCGCCCGCGACGAGGTGAATGTGGAACTGCCTGCTTCTGCCAATGCTCAACTCAGCGTGTTCGACATGAACGGCAAGCTGATGCTGCAACAGTCTGTACAGAACTACACCCGCATCAATACCCAGAACTGGACACCCGGTTTATATATGGTACAGGTGCAGGACGGAAACAAGTTGAGCAGCCGTAAGGTGATGGTTCAGCGTTGATCTTTCTGAAAGAAGTTCATAAAAAGAAACACCCGCCAAAAGCGGGTGTTTCTTTTTATAGTGATAAGTGGTAAGGGATAAGTGGTAAGTGCACCTTGAGAGATTCACATTCGTTGTTCGGTACTTGATGGGGTTATATACGGGAAATTACTCCTTTGCACTTATTACTTCAATAGTGATAAGTGGTAAGGGATAAGTGGTAAGTGC
>JAGWYC010000160.1 GCA_018969565.1 Bacteroidota bacterium
TTCAGAGACTCGAACCCGTCCCTACTGCGTAGGGATGACAGGGCGGCATTCTAACCAACTGAACTACCGATCCGTAAAGAACTATGTCATTTATTTTTTAGGTCTTGAGGCGACAACCATTTGACCATATTTTTCGGTTCAGAGACTCGAACCCGTCCCTACTGCGTAGGGATGACAGGGCGGCATTCTAACCAACTGAACTACCGATCCGTAAAGAACTATTACATTTATTTTTTAAGTCTTGAGGCGACAACCATTTGACTTTTTCCTTATCAGGGATGAATCCCTAAGGGGCTGCAAATATAAAAAACGAAATTCGAAACGTGCAAGTGTTCATCAAATTTCTGCTACATTTTTCGGTTTTGGGGTGAAAATTCTTAAGAAAAGGAGGCCTAAAATGGCAGCAGCGGCACTGCCCAAAAGGATGCTGATTTTTCCAAGTTGTATCCAGCTGTCATTAGTGAACGCCAGGTTTGTGATGAAAATAGACATGGTAAAGCCAATCCCCGCCAGCATTCCGGCGCCGAAAATGTGAGCGAACTTCACGCCTCTGCCGAATTTGGTGATTCCAAAGGCAACGCTGCCGTAAGCAAACAGGGTTATTCCTAATGGTTTTCCAAGCAATAAACCAAAGAAAATCCCCATACTTTCGGCATTGCCCAACTCCTGCAACATTTCCGACTTGAGTATCAAAGCCGTGTTCGCGAGCGCGAACAAAGGGATGATGATAAAGGCAACCGGTTGATGCAAAGCATGTTGCAGCTTGTAGGAAACGCTTGACTTCGTTCCTTTTTCAAATGGGATTACAAATGCCAACAGCACGCCGGTTATAGTCGCGTGGATTCCTGAATGCATCATGAATATCCATGCAACGATTCCCGCAGGCAGATAAATCCAAAGGGTAGTAACACCTCTTTTAGCCAGGAAGAATAAAAATCCCAGGATGCCGAGGGCAATTCCTAAATACAGAGCTGAAAAGCCATGTCCGTAAAAAAGCGCAATAACCAGAATCGCGCCAAGGTCGTCAATAATAGCCAGCGCGGTCAGGAAGACCTTGATGCTTAATGGAACCCGGTCACTTACAAATCCCATAATGGCAATGGCAAAGGCAATATCCGTGGCTGTCGGGATACCAATACCGCTTATGGTTTCTGTTCCTTTGTTGAAACCCCAGTAAATCAAGGCAGGGGCTATCATACCGCCAAGCGCACCAATTACCGGAAGCAGGGCTCTTTTTCGGTCACTCAATTCGCCGATATACAATTCTCTTTCAATTTCAAGTCCAACCATCAGGAAGAAAATGGTCATCAATCCATCATTGATCCAGTCTGCGATGCTCAGATGGAAGTCTAAATTCCCAATGCTGAAGCCGGTCTTATACCCCCAAAAGTTTATGTAGGCATGCCCCACGCCGCTGTTGGCGATGAGCAAAGAGATGATCGTACAGGTGAACAATAGAATTCCGGATACCTTTTCACTTTGCAGGAAATCCCTGAACAAGGCTGTTAGCCGCAAAGGCCTGGCTGTTTTTTTTGCTGCCGTCACACGGCGAAAATACATCAATGGCTTCTGTGCTTCTATTTTTGAACGATGGATTCCGGTCCGATGCACGAATTCTGGATGCGACGCTGCCTGGAGCTAGCTGCTCGTGGCTTAGGTGAAACAGCGCCTAATCCGCTGGTAGCATGCGTTATTGTTCAGAATAACCGCATCATCGCCGAAGGCTGGCATCGCCAATATGGCGGCCCGCATGCCGAGGTGGAAGCCATTCAAGCATTGGGTAAAAACAGAATTCCTCCGGATGCTGTAGTCTATGTGAATCTCGAACCCTGCGCTCATTTTGGCAAAACTCCTCCTTGTGCGAACATGCTCTTGGAGTATGGTGTACAACACCTTGTTGCAGCCATGGAAGACCCATTTCCGGCAGTACAGGGCAAGGGGCTAAGCCTCCTCCGTCAATCCGGTGTAAACGTTGATACCGGTGTATTATTAGAAGAAGCAACTTGGCTCAACCGGCGATTCATATCAGCAGTTACCAGAAAAAGGCCCTGGATTATCCTCAAGTGGGCTGAAACAGCCGATGGGTTCATGGCCGTCCCAGGTGGTATGAAAAAACAGATTTCCGGTCACGCGGCGCAAGTGCTCCTGCATCGCTGGAGGGCGGAAGAAGGAGCCTTTCTGGTGGGGAAAAATACCGCAATGCACGATAATCCATTGCTGACCAATCGCCTATTCGGGTCTAAGCAGCCTTTGCGCATTGTGGTCGATCCGGAGCAGCAACTGTTGCCCACTTTGTCCATATTCAATAACGATGCGCAAACCTGGGTTATGAATAAAACTAATTCCTCCCGGAAGGATAATATCCGGCAACTTGCTTACGGAAATGATTTCTTCGGAACCTTGTTCGAAGCCTTACAGGATGAAGGGCTGAATTCCTTGGTGGTGGAAGGTGGACCTGATACCTTGCAAAGGTTTCTTGATGCGGAATTTGCAGATGAAATACGCATCCTTCGTTCCAGAACTCAGTGCTGGGGCAAGGGAGTTCCCGCTCCGAAATTTGAAGGCCAATTACTGGAAAAGGTGAGCCTTCATGATGATGATTTACTAATCTACGCAACATGATCTGGCTCTTCGGTTCTATAGTGCTTTCCGCCTCGCTCATGCTGTTGTTCCGCTGGTTCAGTCTGGCAGGAATCCACACGCAAACGGCAATACTGATCAATTACCTCGTTTGTATTGTTACGGGTACTGTTTTGGCAGGGAAGGAACATATTTTCAGAAGTGATTTACCAACGCAACCCTGGTTCTGGCCATGTTTGGGTTTAGGTGTTTTATTCATTGTAGTATTCAGCGCCATGGGGCAATCTGCCAAGCTGGCCGGCAGCGCGTTAACGGCTATGGCCTCCAAAATGGGCCTCCTCATTCCGGTATTGACTGCGGTTATTTTTCTGGGAGAATCCTGGAACTGGACTATACTTCCGGTTCTGTTCTGTACCCTTGGTGCATTGATATTACTCAATCCTGCACGCAGTAACGGTACTGAGCACATGGATATAAAGGCACTGGCCTTGCTGCTCCTGGTTTTTTTAGGCTCCGGATTGGTGGACGCAGGCGTGAAGCTGGTTCAGCATTTCTTCCTGAAAAACAGCAGCGCCGATCAAACAATAACCCTCATTTTTACCGGAGCATTTCTCACCGGACTGTTGCAACATCTTCTTGCAAAAAGAAATGCAGCCTTGCTGCCTTCACTGCGCGATATCGGAGGAGGAGTGATACTTGGCCTTTGCAACTACGGTTCAATGTACACGCTGGTAAATGCGCTGGACAAAAGCGGGCTTACCGGCGCCTTCTTGTTCCCGGTGAATAATCTTGGTGTGGTGATGGTCACCACCGGCGCAGCATGGGTATTGTTTCGTGAAACGTTGAGCAGCCGGCAATGGCTCGGTTTGATCTGTGCCGCTGTCGCCATCGGTTTGCTCAGCATCACAGCCTGATCTGTACCTTTAACCGCAAATAGTACGCACAGACTTCTTCAATGAATAAAGTGTGTAGACGTACAGAATAAAGGCCACTGCAATTATCAGCAACTGGGCCTCCCAGGAAGGCCGGAGGGGTGTCTGGAACCCTTTTTCTGTCAGAAACTGATACAAAAACAGATGTGCGGCCCCACTGGCAAGCAGGGAAAGCAGGGTAACGTACAGCAACATCCGCGAAAAGGAACGGGCAATGGGGGACGTAATCATTGCCGGGGTATAACCAATCAGAAACAGTACGCGTATGTCCCGTGATGCTCTGTAGGCCAGTATCTGGCTAAACTGTATCAGTCCCAGCAGCGACAACATCACCACCAAAAAGCCGAGGCTCAGTACAATACTTAAAACTATGAGCAGCAAGGTGTTGATTCTGGAGGTTTTCAACTTGTCTCCACCCGCAATCTCGTAGGTGTTTTGAGAGAAAAAGCGGCTTATTTCCGGGGAAGAAGGGTCTTTGGCTGCCACAATAACACGATCCGGCCTGGGGTTGCTTCCGTCGCCATATTCTTTGTTGGCCCAATCCAGGAAGGCGTCAGGAACTAAAACAGAAGGAACCCGTTCTGTGAAACCTGCGATGTAGGCTTTGAAATATCCGGATTTCCCATTTCCGGAAATTAAAACATCAAAATGAATACTCTTCAGTACGGATTCCGGCACGATGGGGAGCCCCTGGCCCCGTGCGAAGCCGAAGTTGTACATTTTCAGGTAGTCTGATGGTATGATCATGGGCAGTTCGCTATCGCCCACCTGCCAGTCCCAGCGCGCCTCATCCAACTCGAGAAAACCGTCAGGTACCGATTCAAAGAATAAATCTGTTGTCAGGCCGGGAATCTGCGAGCCAAGTCCGGCATTAAAATGTGCCCTGACTTTGAAATTGCTGCTTCTGAACGCACCTACATTGCTTATTCCTTTCAGGCTGTTTAGTTCCTTTATATCTTCTTCAGAAAACCTTCCCGCTGAACCTGATATGGTGTTCAAGAGGGATACTTTCTTGTTGATGACCAGAAAATCAGCACCCAGCAGATCTTTTTGCTTGGATAAGATTCGATTAAAAGTGAGGTATGCCTGACTGCACGTGCCCAAGAGGAACAGGCCCGCGAAGGCGCCGCCCAACGCCAGAATCAACTGCTTTTTGCTGCCTGAACTATTGATGAGCCGACTTAATAAGGGAACTTTCTTGCTCATATAGTCAGGTATTCAAACTGTTCCGGAAGTTGGTATTCGCGGTCTAATCCGGTGATGATTACCGCCGCATTCTGAGAACCGGCCACTTCCATCACCAAATCAAGCACCTTAGCGGTGTTATCCCGGTCCAGATGGCTTGTGGGCTCGTCCAGAAACAAATACCGGAATGGCTGGCAAAGGGCGCGCACCACGGCAATCCTTTGTTGCTGACC
>JAGWYC010000161.1 GCA_018969565.1 Bacteroidota bacterium
AGCGTGTTGCTTACAATCCTTTGTAAGAAAATACGTATTTGTCGTTGTTGTTACCGGTAGTCAGAACCACATCTGTTACATTCACCAGGAAATAAGGGAACACAACGTTCTGGCCAGACTTCACCAGGATAATATCACCCTTAGCAATATTGGTAACAGTAGCCGCAGCAGAAGCTGATTTAGCGTTCCACAAATCAACCAGTTGCTGGTTGGTGGTGATTGCAGTGTAATCTGCCGCAGTAACTTTTACAAACTTGCTTCCATTACCGCTGGTCCAGCTCTGAGAGAATGTGTAGGTATTAGAAGTGCTGGTAGTGGTCATGTCTTTGATGTCCTTGCGGGCTTCAGAAGAATCGGAACGCATCTGAATACCGGCAACCAGGTTGTATGCACCAGCGTTCGGGCCAATCATGTTGTTTACTTCCTGTCCGGCTGATTCGCTCAGGTTTTCAACAGGTGCGATCACCGTAACTGTAACTGCTTTACTATCAGTTTCACCGTTGCCTAAGGTAGCAATGAAGGTCAAAGTGATTTTGTCATTGATAGAACCGTTTACAGTCAAAGTCCAGTCATAGTTCAGAGAAGATGCATTCAGTGTAGTGTCTTTCAGAGGAGCTGCAATGCCGCCATTGGTAGCAATTTTTACGGTAAACTGCTTCAATTTTTCTCCTGATGGAGCAGTAGCCACAATACCGAACTTCAGCTTGGTTCCATTTTCGCTTTTTACGTCAGCAGAAGTGTAACCGGCTGCAGAATTCAGCGTGAGGGTTGGTTTTGGCTTGATGGGGTCATCTTCGCCGCAGGCGCTCAGGAATGCCAGTCCGGCAGCCGCGCACACAAGGGTGTAGTTGAATAAACGTTTCATATTGGTAAGTTCTGTTTTGTGTTTGAATTGCAAATTTGCACTCTTAGTGCTGAAAATCAAAACCAATGCTAGTTGGTTCATCTGTGACTGAATACTTAAAAATTACTCAAAGCAACATTAATCTGCCAAAAAGCCACCTAAAGCCAAAATGGCATTAAAATCTATATTTACAGGCTAGAAAACAAGCTCTGGAAGGTACCCGGCATCACGTAGGACCTTAATTCCCCCCTTTTTGAAGCCACTGCTTCGGGTGTTAATTTGCAGAACCGTTTGGCATATTAGTTGAACAAGCGGAAACACGATTCTATGTTTGACTCAAGGAAGGTGCAATTTATCATCAACGACGAACACGGCGACGCTGAAAATATGGGCGACTTCATTCCGCTTTTCAGCAAGCAGGAGGAGGATGAAATCAACAAGGAAAAACTCCCTGAAGAGTTACCCATCCTGCCAATCAGAAACACAGTGCTGTTCCCCGGTGTGGTTTTCCCCATAACTGTAGGCCGGGATAAAAGCATCAAACTCATCAAAGAAGCCAATAAGGGTAGTAAAATCATCGGCGTTTGCGCTCAAAGAGATGCCTCAGTAGAAGACCCCGGTGCAGAAGACCTTTACAATGTTGGAACACTGGCCGTAATCATGAAGGTTTTGCGCATGCCCGACGGGAATACAACGCTGATTATTCAGGGCAGAAGGAAATTCCAGCTTGGTGAAATAACCCAGACAGAGCCTTATCTTAGGGCAAAGATTACCCCACTCGACGATGTAAAGAACAAAGAAGACAAAGAGTTCAAGGCGCTGATGGATACCCTTAAGGAAACTGCGCTTCAGATTATTGACCTCAGCCCGAACATCCCCAGCGAAGCAGCATCAGCCATTCGAAATATAGATAGCAATCGCTTTCTGGTGAATTTTGCCGCAAGTAATCTGAACATTGACATTAAGGACAAGCAAGAGATTCTGAACAGCGATTCACTGCGTCAGCGCGCCGAGCTGGTTTTAGAACACCTGACCCGCGAACTGCAGATGGTAGAACTGAAAGACCAGATTCAAAATAAGGTTCGCACAGATATTGATAAGCAGCAGAAGGAATATTTCCTCCAGCAACAAATCAGGGCAATTCAAGAAGAACTCGGGCAGGAAAGTCCCGACAAAGAAATCCAGTCGCTTCGAGAAAAGGGTAACGCAAAAAAATGGTCTAAGGATGTTCATGAGCATTTTAACAGAGAGCTGGATCGCATCCTGCGCATCAACCCGGCCTCACCCGATTATTCAGTTGGCTTAAACTATGTGCAACTGCTTCTGGACTTGCCCTGGGGTGAATTCAGCACCGATTCCTTTGACGTGGCGCATGCGGCCAAAATTTTGGATGAAGACCATTTCGGCCTGGAAAAAGTAAAAAAACGCATACTGGAATATCTGGCAGTGATTAAGTTGAAGGGCGATATGAAAAGCCCGATAATCTGCCTTTATGGCCCTCCGGGCGTAGGTAAAACCAGCCTTGGGCGCAGTATTGCACGAGCTGTGGGAAGAAAATACGTACGCATGAGCCTCGGAGGCCTGCACGACGAATCTGAAATTCGCGGCCACCGTAAAACATACATAGGTGCCATGCCGGGACGCATCATCCAAAACCTGAAAAAGGCCGGAACCAGCAATCCGGTATTTGTGCTGGATGAAGTTGATAAACTGGGGCGCGATTTCCGTGGCGATCCAAGTTCAGCCCTTCTGGAGGTACTGGATCCGGAACAGAATACCCATTTTTACGACAATTACATTGAAGTGGATTACGACCTCAGCAAGGTGATGTTCATTGCCACTGCCAATAATCTGGATTCCATCCAGCCTGCATTGCTTGACCGCATGGAAGTCATTGAAATCGCGGGCTACACCGTAGAAGAGAAAATTCAGATTGCCAAGAAATATCTGGTACCTAAACAACGTGAGGCACATGGTTTGAAGGTTGCAGATATGAAACTGGGTGATAAGGTGATTGAAGCCATTGTTGACCAATACACGCTGGAAAGTGGGGTACGTGGCCTGGAAAAACGCATTGCCACCATTGCACGCAACCTGGCTCGAAGAAAAGTTGGCGGCGAGGCATACAAGGCCTCTTTGAGCATTCCTGACGTCCAGCAAATACTCGGCGCAGAGAAAATTGAACGAGAGCAATATGAAGATAATGATCATGCCGGGGTAGTTACCGGTTTAGCCTGGAGTCAGAGTGGCGGTTCAGTGCTGTTTGTGGAAAGTGCCATAACTCCGGGAAAAGGGAATCTGGTTTTGACCGGGCAGCTTGGCGATGTAATGAAAGAAAGTGCCACTCTGGCGCGCACCTTCATCAAATCGCAGACAAAATCACTGGGCATTAACCCCGCCTTATTTGATGCCGTAGATATCCATATTCACTTCCCGGCAGGTGCCATACCGAAAGACGGACCTTCCGCCGGAGTGACTATACTTACGGCGTTGGCATCTTTATTTACCCAGAAAAAAGTACGTGCTAAATTGGCTATGACCGGCGAAATCACGCTGCGTGGTAAAGTGCTGCCGGTAGGTGGAATTAAAGAGAAGATTCTGGCTGCGAAAAGGGCAGGCATCACCGATGTGCTGTTATGCGAAGGCAACAGGAAGGATATTGAAGATATCAACCCGGAATATGTGCGCGATATGCGTTTCCATTATGTGAAACACATGGAAGATGTACTTAAGATTGCACTGACCGATGAGCGCGTATCTCATCCTGTAGATCTGGAGGCGTTTATCCGCAAGGATGCCGATTCAAAGAGTTTATGAACCGGGAAGCCGATAAATTGTTATCATTGTATCTATGATCTTCCAAAAAATCATGTCATACCTCAGCTTCCGCAAACAGGAAGGTGAAGCGAATAATTCGTTCCTGCGCACTATGCACCGCATCAACCGCCTGAGCATACTGATGTTTCTGGTAGCCATAGTAATACTCATCTACAAATGGACTCGCTGAGCGGACTGATTGCGCATTGCTCGCTCAACTACAAAAAAGAAATATCTGGGATTGAATACTTGAATACATAAAATAATAACTCAAACTAAAAACCAATAAAAAGCAACATCTATGGGTATCGGATACATTCTTCTGACCGTTCTGATTGTCGTACTCAGTCTCGCGGTATCGGCCCGATTGAAAAGCAAGTTTCGCCATTACAGCGAAGTTTTTCTGGAAAATGGGATGAGCGGCTATGAGATAGCGCGCAAGATGCTGGAAGATCATGGCATTTATGATGTTAAGGTGGTTCATGTGGAAGGCGAACTGACCGACCATTACAACCCGCTGAACAAGACTGTAAATCTGAGCGAAGCCGTATATCACCAACGCAATGCTGCCGCAGCTGCGGTTGCGGCACATGAATGTGGGCATGCTGTGCAACATGCCCAGGCTTATTCCATGTTGCAACTGCGCAGCAAATTGGTTCCGCTGCAAAATGCCAGTGGTCGTATCCTTAATATGGTGATGATTTTCTCCCTTTTTCTGGGAGGCGCGCTCTCTTCCATGTTTACCGCTCAGATGGTTCTGGGCGTTATTGTCGCCTGCTATGGTGTTATCCTGGCTTTTTCGCTGGTAACCTTACCGGTGGAATTTGACGCAAGCCGCAGGGCTTTGGCCTGGATGCAGGATCGTGGTGTGGTGAACAGCAGGGAATATGAAGGCGCCAAAGATTCTCTGAAATGGGCGGCCATGACTTACTTAGTAGCTGCGTTCGGATCACTACTTACGTTCCTGTATTTCCTGTTACAGTTCCTTGGGGCTGGTGACCGCGATTAAAAACCTTTTGCGCTGCCTTGGACTTTGGGCAGCCTGTTCCCTGAAAGCCCAACAAACCCAACAAGTTTCATTGGACATCAGGGCTATTGACGACCGCTTCGGGCGCAGCATGATTGTTGCGCCCTGCTTTTATTACACCAATCCGGTTGAATCATGTCAGACTTTTGGAACCGGAAATGCCCCACTTAATAAAAGGGCTGTCCGTCTGCCGGAACAAATGGGTGCGATGAAGGACACGGCCTACGGATATATA
>JAGWYC010000162.1 GCA_018969565.1 Bacteroidota bacterium
ACTTGTAATGATTATGTTCCTGTCGGTTGCTTCTTCCTATAAGAAAAGGAGGGGTATGGCTCCAAAAGGATTACAATCCTTTATGGAACCACTCATTCTGTTTATCCGTGACGAAGTGGCCGTGCCCAGTATAGGAGCCAAAAAAGCTGATAAGTTCATGCCTTTCCTGCTCAGCTCCTTCTTTTTCATCTGGATGGCGAATATGTTAGGCCTGATTCCATTTCTGGGCGGCTTCAATGTGATGGGTACCTTGGGCGTGACACTGGTTCTGGCTACGGTGGTATTCATCATCACCACCTTGAACGGAAACAGAAATTACTGGGTTCATATTCTCTGGCCTCATGGAGTGCCACTGCCCATCAAGTTCATACTAGTGCCCATTGAAATTCTGGGTATTTTCATCAAGCCTGCGGTATTGATGATTCGACTGACAGCGAACATCACAGCAGGACATATTATCATACTTTCCTTTGTAAGCCTGATATTCATCTTCGGACAACAGAGTGCCGGAGCAGGATACGGCGTAGGAGTAGGCTCATTGCTGTTCATGATTTTTATGAACGTAATTGAATTGCTTGTAGCATTTTTGCAAGCTTATGTATTCACGCTGCTCGCGGCCATCTATTTTGGAAGTGCCGTGGAAGAAGCGCATCACCATTAAACCAAACCATCAACTATAAAACATGGAAATGTTAACCATTCTTCTTGAAGCTGCCGGAGCCGGTTGGGCCGGTATCGGAGCAGGTATTGCAGCAGTAGGCGCAGGTATCGGCATTGGCCGTATCGGCGGATCAGCACTCGAAAGCATCGCACGTCAGCCTGAAGCAACAGGCGACATCCGCGCCAACATGATTGTGGCCGCGGCGCTGATTGAGGGTGTTGCCCTGTTTGCCGTAATCGTTTGTCTGCTCGTTGTACTCGGTTAATGAAACTTCAGGAGCCGGTGGTTTAAGCCGGCTCCTTTTTTCATGACCAAAGAAAAAGAAAAAACATGTTATCAGCCGGATTAGGAACCATTATATGGACGTCCATAGCCTTTTTGGCCGTGGTGTTCCTTTTGGGGCGTCTCGCCTGGAAACCCATCCTGAACCTCATTAAGGAACGGGAGGAATCTATTGAGGCCGCTCTGCAAAGCGCTGAAAAAGCGCGTTCGGAAATCTCCGAATTGAAAAATCAAAATGAGGCTCTACTCGCCGAGGCCAGACTGGAACGCGACAAAATTCTACGCGAAGCCAGAGACATCAAAGAGAAAATGATTGGTGATGCTAAGAAAATCGCCGATGATGAAGCCAGAAAAATGATTGAAAAAGCTCAGGTTGAAATTGAGCGTCAGAAAAGTGCCGCTATCAGCGAACTGAAACAGCAGGTTGCAGGTTTCTCTCTGGAAATCGCGACCAAGCTTGTAGGCAAGCGCATGGAAGATAATGCTGAACAGCGCGCCATCATCAACGAACATCTGAACGCCCTCGGTAATCAGACTACTAACAGCGCTTCCTAAAACTTATGTCGAACTTCAGGATTGCTTCCAGATACGCTCATGCCCTTTATCTCAAAGCGGTGGAAAGCGCACAGGATGAGGCAGTAGCTGCCGACATGAGGGCCTTGGTCACCCTGAGCCACGAGAATCGTGAATTCAGGGCATTTCTAAATAGCCCGGTTATTTCTAAAGATGTAAAGTCTAATGCACTGAACGCTATTTGCAAGGACTTTCATTCAAATTCAAAAGAAATATTTCACCTGGCCCTGAAGAAGAACAGGGAAATGATGTTGCCTGACATCGCTGCCGCATACCTGAGCGAATACAATCAACTGAAAGGTATTGTAGAAGCAACAGTAACTGCAGCAACAGAGCTTGATGCTAAAGAGCTTGAAACCATTCAGGCCTTCGTTAAGAAACAAACCGGTGCAAAGAATGTGGAACTATCCGTAAAAAAGGATGCTTCCATCATCGGTGGTGTGGTGATCAGGTTTAAAGACCGTATCTACGACACCAGCATTCACAACCAGATTAACAAACTTAAAAAAGAACTAAACATAGCATAATATGGCACAGATCAGACCAGATGAGGTATCAGCCATTCTTAAGGAACAAATTTCCGGTTTCAGCGCGGGTACCAGCCTTGAAGAGGTAGGTACCGTATTGCAAGTAGGTGACGGTATCGCCCGTATCTATGGCCTTACCAGCGTGCAAAGCGGTGAACTTGTTGAATTTGAAAACGGTGTACGTGCCGTCGTGCTGAACCTCGAAGAAGATAATGTTGGTGCCGTATTGCTCGGCAGCAGCACTGCGGTTAAAGAAGGCGATATTGTTCGCCGGACCCGTAAAATTGCTTCTGTACCGGTGGGCTTTGGCATGCTCGGTCGCGTAGTAAATACGCTGGGCGAACCGGTGGATGGAAAAGGTCCCATCGAAGGAGACGTGTTCGAAATGCCTCTGGAGCGCAAAGCGCCCGGTGTTCTGTATCGTGAGCCGGTTAAGGAACCGCTGCAAACAGGTATTAAGGCTATTGACGCGATGATTCCAATTGGACGCGGTCAGCGCGAGTTGATTATCGGTGACCGTCAGACCGGTAAAACAGCCGTGGCCATCGATACCATCATTAACCAGCGTCAAAACTTTGAACAGGGTAAGCCGGTTTATTGCATTTATGTAGCCTGCGGACAAAAAGAGTCCACTGTAAAACAGGTAGTAAAATCATTAGAAGAACATGGTGCTATGCCTTATACAGTGGTAGTTTCTGCCCCTGCAAGCGCCGCGGCTCCTTTGCAGTTTTTTGCACCTATGGCGGGTGCTGCAGTAGGAGAATTCTTCCGTGACCAGGGTCATGCAGCGCTCGTTGTATATGATGACCTGTCGAAGCAGGCTGTAGCGTACAGGGAAGTATCTCTGCTGCTCCGTCGTCCTCCGGGACGTGAAGCCTATCCGGGTGACGTTTTCTATCTGCACAGCCGCTTGCTCGAAAGGGCTTGTAAGTTGAATGCCAGCGATGAAATTACCCGTGGCATGAACGACCTCCCTGAAAACCTTCGCGATAAGGTTAAAGGCGGCGGTTCTCTGACTGCACTTCCCATTATTGAAACCCAGGCCGGTGACGTTTCTGCCTATATTCCTACGAACGTGATTTCTATTACCGACGGGCAGATATTCCTGGAATCAAACCTCTTTAACTCTGGTGTTCGACCTGCGATTAACGTGGGTATCTCTGTAAGTCGTGTAGGTGGCAACGCACAGATTAAATCCATGAAAAAGGTTGCAGGCACCCTGAAACTCGATCAGGCACAGTACCGTGAATTGGAAGCATTTGCGAAATTCGGTTCTGACCTTGACGCTGCTACTAAAGCGGTGCTTGACAAAGGTTCACGTAACGTGGAAGTGCTGAAGCAAGGTCAGTTTTCTCCGGTTTCTGTAGAGAAGCAGGTGGCAATCATCTATTGCGGTACAAACGGCCTGCTGCGCAGTATTCCTGTGAACCAGGTTCGTGAGTTTGAAGCGCAATACCTGGAATACCTGGATGCCAAACACCGCGACGTACTTGACCAGATTCGCGCAGGTAAAATTGATGACAGCATTACCTCTGTGCTCGAAACGGCCTGCAAGGAAATTTCCAAAAACTTCGCCAAAGCATAATCCGGTTACATGGCCAACCTGAAGGAAATTAGAAGCCGTATTTCTTCAACCATCTCCACGCAGCAGATTACCAAGGCGATGAAGCTGGTGTCTGCTACCAAACTTCGCCGTGCCACGGAAGGCATCGTAAGGATGCGTCCCTATGCTGCCAAACTGAAAGAGGTGATGGCCAATCTGGAAGATTCGGTGGAAGATGAAGCTCTTTCCAGATACTTTTCCGGCCGCGAGGCTGAAAAAATCCTGCTCGTGGTTATCTCCAGCGATCGTGGTTTATGCGGTGCCTTCAATACCAATGTAATACGCCGCACGCGCAGTCTGATTGAGGAAAAATACCAGGCTCAGTATCGTGCAGGCAATGTGACCATGTTGCCCATCGGAAAGAAGGCCTACGAATTCTTCCGTCGCTATAAGTTGCAGTTTGAGATGAATTACATCGGTTTATTCGCAAATCTGAATGCAGATTCTGTGTTTGAAGCCGGCGACTGGATCCTCAACGCTTATATGAACGGTACCTACGATCGTGTAGAACTGGTGTACAATCAATTTAAGAATGCGGCCACGCAGATTCTGACCAACGAAGTGTTCCTTCCCGTAGAAATGAGTACTGCTTCTGCAAAGAAGAAAAATGATTACATCTTTGAACCGGGTAAGGTGGCAATTCTACAGGAATTGATTCCCCGTAGTCTGAAAACGCAGTTGTATCGTGCTATTCTGGATTCCCATGCCTCTGAGCACGGAGCGCGTATGGTTGCTATGGATAAGGCTACTGATAATGCAGGAGAATTGCTGCGCAGTCTGCGACTGGCCTACAACCAGGCTCGTCAGGCGGCCATTACCCGCGAAATTTCTGAAATCGTGGGTGGTGCAGCGGCACTTCAGGGTTAATCATCCTTTTTCTGAACTAATTACAAGGGCGAAGCATTAGTTTCGCCCTTGTCTTTTTTATGGCTGCGAACAAGAAAAACAAGAAATCTGAATCTAAAGTAGAAACCTCAACAGGTACACATGCCATTAAGGCCGTAATCTGGCTGTATGAAAAGCCTGAAAACCTCAAGGCGTCCGGATTTGATAAAGAACTAATCTCTATGCTGAAAGATCGACACTCGGAACAACAGCATAGCTTTCATATTCGCACTACAGAAAGTGCCTTTTGGTTTGAACAATCAGCCGTTAAGGAAGGGTTTTCGGAGTTGGAACGCCTCAGAAAAGCCGGTGCTGCAGTGTTTGCCGCCGCGCAGAAAGCATCCTGTTCTGTGCTGAGGCTGGTGGATGTTC
>JAGWYC010000163.1 GCA_018969565.1 Bacteroidota bacterium
GTGATCAGCCCGAGGCCATAAGGAAACTTACCGAAGGCATCAGGCAGGGTATTCGTTGCCAGACTTTGCTGGGGGTAACGGGTTCGGGAAAAACCTTTACGGTAGCCAATGTGGTGGAGCAGTTGCAGAAGCCGGTCCTGGTGCTCAGCCACAACAAAACACTGGTGGCGCAGCTTTATGGAGAGTTTAAACAGTTCTTTCCGGAAAATGCCGTAGAGTATTTCGTAAGCTACTACGACTACTACCAGCCGGAGGCTTATATCCCGCAGAGCAATACTTATATCGAGAAGGATCTGGCTATTAATGATGAAATTGAAAAACTGCGTCTGAAGACCACCTCTTCCCTGCTTTCCGGAAGGCGCGATATTCTGGTGGTGGCTACAGTATCCTGCATCTATGGCGCGGGTAATCCCAGCGATTTCGAACAAAGCACCATCCGCCTTCAAAAAGGGCAGACCTTGAGCCGCAACAGCCTGCTGCATAAACTGGTGGAAAGTCTGTACAGCAGAACAACGGCAGAGTTTAAACGGGGTAACTTCCGGGTAAAAGGCGACCAGGTAGATATTTTCCTGGCCTATAATGATTACGCCGTAAGGGTGGTTTTTTTCGGGCATGAAATAGAAGAAATATATGCCTTCGACCCGGTGAGCGGCAGCCGCTTGTATTATATGGATGAAGTGGCTATTTATCCGGGTAAGATTTACGTGTCGCCCAAGGAAAGGCTTATGGGTGTCATCCATCAGATTCAGGATGACCTGGTGTTGCAGGTGGAATTCTTCAAGAGCCAGGGGCGTTTTCTCGAAGCCAAGCGCCTGGAAGAGCGGGTGAACTTCGACCTGGAAATGATTCGGGAACTGGGTTATTGTAACGGCATCGAGAACTACAGCCGATATTTCGACCGCAGGGAGCCCGGTACCCGTCCTTTCTGCCTGCTCGATTATTTCCCAAAGGATTTCGTACTGGTAGTGGACGAAAGCCACGTGAGTATGCCTCAGGTGCGGGCCATGTTTGCCGGCGACCGCAGCCGCAAAGTGAATCTGGTGGACTATGGCTTCCGCCTGCCTGCCGCCCTGGATAACAGGCCATTACAATTTGATGAGTTTTATAACCTGGTGAATCAGGTGATTTATGTGAGTGCCACACCCGCCGCCTTTGAAATCACCGAGAGTGAAGGCGTGGTGGTAGAACAGCTGATTCGTCCTACCGGCCTGCTGGATCCCGAAATCGAAGTGCGCCCCTGCACCAATCAGGTGGATGATTTATTGGAGGAGATTGAAGAGCGCACGAAGATGGGCGACCGGGTTCTGGTGACTACGCTCACCAAGCGCATGGCCGAAGAGCTGAGCAAATACATGCTGCGTCTGGGCATCAAGTGCGCGTACATACACAGCGAAGTGAAGACCCTGGACCGCGTGGAAATTCTGCGCGATCTGCGCCTGGGCAGCATTGACGTTTTAATCGGTGTGAATCTGCTGCGCGAAGGACTGGACCTTCCGGAAGTGAGTCTGGTAGCCATCATGGACGCTGATAAAGAAGGCTTCCTCAGAAACCAGACCAGTCTGGTGCAGACGATAGGCCGCGCGGCACGAAACGAACGGGGCAAGGTGATTATGTACGGCGACCGGATTACCGAGAGCATGCAGAAAACCATCGAAGAAACCGCAAGGCGCCGTCAAAAGCAGATGGATTACAATGCAGCGCACGGCATTGTTCCCAAAACCATCTATAAATCCAGAGAGGAAATCATGCTGCAGACCGGCGTTGCGGACATGAGGCCGGCAGATGCTGCCAAAGCGTATATAGAACACGAGGAAGTGCGCATCGCCGCCGACCCCGTAATCCAGTACATGGATAAACACGGGGTACAGAAAGCGATAGAGCGCACGGAAAAAGAGATGTTGCGGGCGGCCAGGGAACTGGATTTTGTCAATGCTGCCCGTCTGCGCGACGAGCTGGAGCAATTGAAAGAGAAACTGAATACCATGGATGCATGAGGCCCGTTGTGCTGTTTGCTGCACTGATGTTCTTTTCTGTGCAGCCAGGGCTAAGCCAGATAAAAACAACGCATGCGTGTACAGTTGACAGTTTTTTCAGCGACAGCGGAATAGGATTTGACGGTCAATATAACCGCTGTATTTGGGTGTTTTGCGGGAAGCGTCCGAAGCCTGGAGATACACTGCGAATTATTAAATTATGCGGAGGTATGATTGGCGCATGTCCGGAATCATGGACCCTGCAACACTGGAACAATACAGGCTGGTATCTGGACCGCAGCCGGCATTACAGGGCAAGGAGTTCGCGGAGTGTACAAATGGACTACAATGAGACAGGCACCATGATACATTGCGGCAAAATAGTGTACCGTTTAGTACCCCTTCGGTGGGAAGGAGCTCAATTCCGTTATTACTTATTTCAAAAGGCTTTACGCTAGAAAAATATCAGCGAATCAGGTTAACCACGCCGCTTTGTTCGGTATCTACACCATCGTAGAACCGCGCTTTCAACTGCCACACATAAGCACCACTCGGAACAATTTTTCCGTGGTAAGTTCCATCCCAGCCCGCCTCGGGATCACGGGTTTCGAAAATCTTCGCACCCCAGCGGTCATAAATCTGGAACAGGTAGAAGTCTTTTGAAAGGTTGGTCCCAATCGGACGGAACACGTCATTCAGATTATTGCTGTTGGGTGTAAATGCCGTGGGAACAAACACCCTTCCATCGGGACTGACATAAACGCCGTTAACCATGGTTGTGGTGTCGGTACAGCCGAATTTGCTCACGGAGATAAGCCTGATATCGTAGAAACCTGTATCACTCAGTCTGAACATCGGCTCAAAACGGGTGCTGCTGCCCTGATTTTTACCTGCCTTATTAAACACATCCCAGGTTTGGCTTACACTGTTGGTGGTCAGGTTACGGGTGTAAAATTCAGCCTTGGGCAGGAACATGAGTTTCGGGGTGAGCTGGAACACGGCGTAGGGCTTGGGCATCACCTTAATGTAGGCTGATTTTTCCTTTCGGTTTTCCCCACCGGGACCTGCGCCGATTAATGTTACACTGAAACTTCCCGGCTCGCGATAAACGTGGGTGGGTTCTTTATCTGTACTCCTATTTCCATCTCCAAAATACCACACATAGCGGTTGGCAAATTGGGTATTATTCTTGAAGCGCACGGTAAGCGGAATACATCCACTGTCCACGTCCGCATCAAATTCAGGCTCCGGATCATAAGGGTCAATACGCACATCGGCGTATGTGGTGTCGAAACAAACCCCATTCCCTACAACATGCATTACTTTATACCAGCCCGAGTCGCTGAAGGTATGGTATGGATCTCTTTTGGTACTGGGCATATTATTACCCTTATCACGGAAATCCCAGTAATAATCCATGGGCAGCAGGGAAGTACTTCTGCTGAAGAAAGAAATAGTTGAATTAGGCATTTTGCCCTTCATGGGCAGGAAATCAATTTTCGCCACCGGCGTTTCTGCCACGGTGACTTTACCCTTACTCACGAAAGAGTCGCGACAGCCATTCAGGTCAAAACCCGTTAATGTATAGCCAAATATACCCGGCTTATTGTATTCGTAAACCGGATTGCGCAGAGAGGAACCGCCACCATCGCCAAAATTCCAGATGTAGGAAACAGCACCCTTTGTTCTATTCTGAAAAGCCACCACCCCGGGGATGCACACCCTGTAGTTGGTATCCAGAACATTCATCTGAAGGCGCTGAGGCAACAACACGTTCCGGTACATGGAGTCGCGACAGTTCTTTTTCGTGATGCTCAGCAATTTTACTTTATAGACGGTGTCACGGTACGCGCTTACCGGGAACAGATGACGGGGGCTGAAGGCTGTATCTTTTGTTCCATCGTTAAAATCCCAAACGTATTTATTGCCAAAAAGGGATTCATTGTAGAAGTCAAAATAACCTGCATCGCAAGGGTGAACCCTGTCATATTTAAATATGGCTTCGGTGGGCTTATGGACAGGCAACTGAAAGGCTTCGGTATCAATACAATCGGCGGAATAAGTATAGAGTATTATTTTATATACAGTATCTCTTGGTCCGCGGTTGTAATAAGTATGAGCGGCTGATTTCGTATTGGCGCTGAAGCCGTCACCTAAATCCCAGAACTGGTCACGGGCATTGACAGACAGGTTGCTGAAATTCACCGTGAGGGGCGCACAGCCCTGCAACTTATCAGCCGTGAAGCGCGCCACCGGATAAGGCAGTACGGTTACGGTTTTCTTAACTGTATCGCGGCATCCATATACACTGGTAGCTTCCAGGGTGACGATGTGTGTGGAGTCGCGGCGTGGGTTGGTGCTCTTCACAAAGTATGCAGCGGGATTTACCACGCTGCTGTTCACACCGGCAGCCAGTGTCCAGCTGTAACGGTAGGCGTTCAGGGATGTATTGAACATCTGAATCCTGTCAGGGAAACAGAAAGTATCTTTACTGGAGATAAAATCAGCCACGGGGTCGCCTTTCACCGTGATGGTAGCATAGCTGGTATCTGCCTTGCAGCCAAATGGAGAAGAAACCAGCAAGGCGACCTGATATACGCTGTCAAAAATGGGGCGTTGGGCAAACGTGTATTTAAGATCTTTCGTGCTGGCGACCTGTTTGCCGTTCACCCTCCAGATATTACTGCTGGTATTCAGGGCACCGAACGTAAAATTCACTTGCAGGGGACCGCAGCCGGTTGTGGATGAAGTCTGGAAAACCGACTTTGCATCAGGTCTCAGGGTAACTTTTTCAATAACAGAGTCTCGACAGCCATGTTCGGTAGTTCCGATGAGTTTTATTGAATATGCAGTATCCTTGAGGTATTGCTCACGGAACGTGTATGAGCTGTTG
>JAGWYC010000164.1 GCA_018969565.1 Bacteroidota bacterium
AATATTCCATCACACACTACCCAGCAACACACATAACGCCGCGCGGGCTTCACCCTGATCCAACAGACGGATGGCTACATCTTCCGCGCTCGGAAGGATGCCATAGGTGCTCAATGCGGCCTGGATTTCTTCTTCGCTCGGCCAGGTTTCCTGGTTGCCCAGCATACCAAGGTGGTTGCCCGTTAACTTATGGCTCAGGCGTATGTGGTCGGGAAGGGCATCCACACCCAATCCCACGGTGGTAAGGGGTTTGGCAATACTGAACAACGCATCGCCATGAGCGCGACAGTACCAATCACCGCCCATGCGCGCCACTAAATCAATTTTAGTCTGGTCAATACGGCCATCGGCATCCAGAACATCATCATGAACGTGTATCAGCTTCACCTGACAAATCACCAGATTTCCGCTGCCACCGCCGTCGCCTAAAGGACGCACCTCCAGAACATCACATTCCATCTGAACCGGGCTTTCTGCCACACGCCAGGGTTTCACACTTTCTGAAGGCAGCGGTGTGAATCCGGCCTTCTCAAATTCGTCCACGCCCTTAGCAAAGGGTGAACTTGCCAGGCTGGTCTGATGCACCATGTTATAATTCACCACATTAATTACAACCTGGGGAACTTCCAGCACATTTTCGTAGGTATGTTTATTGCTGCCATCACGCCCGCTGCGGGCGGGACTGAATACCACAATGGGCGGATTGGCGCTGAACACGTTGAAGAAGCTGAACGGGGCCAGGTTCCGTCGGCCTTCGCTGTCCACTGTGCTGGCAAAGCAAATAGGTCGTGGACCAATGGCGCCCAGTAATAACTGGTGGATCTTTTGAACCGATAGGGAAGCCGCTTCAACTTTCATGCTGCAAAAATAGGCGGCATGTTCGGAGTGCCCTCATTCCAAAGCTTCGTAAACCAGACGTTGCAGTTCTGTGCGGAAGTTGTTCTTTGCCAGGCTGTTGTTGCTTTCGTCAGGATATACGCGGTTGCTCAGGAACACAAAAATCAGTTGTTGCTTCGGGTCTGCCCATACAGCGGTGCCGGTAAAGCCGGTATGGCCAAAGGTTTCAGGGGAGCAGTAACTGCTGGTCGGTCCGGGCAGGCGCGGGTTGGTTTCAGGTTTATCGAAACCCAGCCCCCTGCGGGATCCGTTTTTTTGTTTTTTGGTGAAGCGTTCCACCGTCTCGGCCTTCAGAAACCGTTGGCCATTATAGTATCCGCCATTTAACAGCATCAGGTAAATAGCAGCCAAATCGGAGGCGTTGGAAAATACCCCGGCATGGCCGCTCACTCCACCCAACATGGCCGCTGCAGGGTCGTGTACGTAGCCACGCAACACCTGTTTTCGGAAGATCTGATCGTTGGCCGTGGGTGCTATCATGTTGCGGTCGTACTTCTCCAGCGGCAGATAGCTGATGCGCTGCAGACCCATCGGTTCATAGAAGTTTCGGTGCATATAATCATTCAGGCGTTCACCGCTCACTTTTTCTATGATGCGCTGGAGCAATATCATACCCAGATCACTGTAGGTATAATGTCCGCGCTCCTGCACCGGCGATTCAAAAATGCTTCTGCGGATAACCTGAAGGTACACAGAGTCCATGTACAAACCTTCAGCAACCTGCAAGCAACCGCAGCCCGCATGACTTCTGTCCAGCATGTATTCCGGATGCGTCATCAAATCCTGGTAAAAAGGTATCCAGGCCTGTAAACCGGCTTCGTGGAGCAGCAGTTGTTCCATGGTGATTCCTTTTTTATTGCTGCTGTCGAATTCCGGCAGGAACTGCTCTATGCGGTCATTCAGATGCAGTTTTCCTTCTTCATATAGCTTCATGAACGCCAGTGTGGTGGCTGCGGTTTTGGTGATGGAGGCGATGTCATACATATCATCTCCGCTCACTGCCCGTTTTCCGCTGTAATCGAAGGTGCCAAAGTTGCGTTCCAGCACTTTATGCCCCTTCTGAACCACCAGCAATTGTCCACCGGGTGCCGCGCCGGAAGCCGTTATGCGCTGCAGCATGGCGTCAATCTTGCGCACAATCAGGCTGTCGGGCCTGCGTTCATTTGGGCCGGACATGGGTATTTTCGGATGAAGGAGCTTCGCTGTAGCGATGCCTGTGCCGGGTTTCCAATCGGTTGAAACCCCGGCGGGCAGACGGCCGGCAAAGGGTTCGATACCAAATAAAGCCGCGGCGGTATGCACATGAAATGCAGGATGATCCTCGAAGGCGGAAACAGCATTGCTGATTTGCGGCATCTGTCCAAATTGATACAAATTGCCAAAGTTCACCACAATGAGCCTGGTGCGTGTGTTCAGGTTGCTGATGGTTTGCAGCAACGCCTGTGGAACCTGTACGGCCTTCTTCCCCCATAAACCCACATCATGCAGCGAAAGCACCACCAGGTCATATTTGGCAAGGGTATCTTCCAAGGCCCTGAACATGCCAAAGCCATCGTTGCGGTCGGCCAGGAAGCGGTCTGTTTTATGATATCGGTTCAGTTCATCCTGGAAGCGGTAATAGTCTGTTTTACCCACTGCCAGACTGGCCATGCGAAATGGGTGATTGGCGTTCAACGGGATGAGTTTATCGAAGTCAGAAATCAGTGTAACACCCTTGTTGGCGGCTTCTTCCAGAAACTGTCCGTGGTTGTTAAAATTCAAGGAAAGGTCCAGGTGGCTGGTGATGGCCGGCTGATAGTGATCGAGTCCCTGCTTGCTTTTCGCGCTTAGAATTCTGTGTGCATGTGCAGCTACCGTAGCGCTGTCCACAAGGCCGCTGTCCACGGCTTGCTCAATAAGATTCAGCGCCAGCGGCACATTTTCAGGGAAAAGCAATATGTCGTTGCCAGCCATAAAGGCTTCGTACTCAGCGTATCCCGGGGGGGAATAGCGCTTTACACCTTTCATGTTCAGCGCGTCGGTGATGATGAGACCTTCAAATCCGAGTTCCCCGCGCAGCAGTTCATCCACCACTTTTTTTGATAGGCTGGCGGGCCGATTGGGCGTGGTGTCGAGGGCCGGGACCTGTAAGTGTCCAACCATCACTGAGGCCACATCCTGGGTGATGGCAGCGCGGAACGGCGCCAGTTCCAGGCTGTCGAGCCTTTTTCTGTCAAAACCCAGAAACGGTAAGTCCTGATGGGAATCGGTTTCGGTATCGCCATGACCCGGAAAATGCTTGGCACAGGCCATTACGCCTTCACTTTGCATCCCGCGGATGAAGGCATTGGCCAGTCGCTGCACCTGATCTGCGCGCTCGCCATAGCTGCGGAAGCCGATGATGGGATTCGACGGGTTGGTGTTCACATCAACCACCGGAGCGAAGTTGATATGCACCCCGATACGTCGGCATTCTCTGCCCATGGCGGCTCCGGTGCGGAAGGCGAGTCCTTCGCTGCCCGCAGCCCCCATCGTCATGGCGTATGGGTAGCGTTCTACGTCCTTCAGACGCATAGCCAGACCCCACTCGCCGTCAATGCCGATGAGCAAGGGGATTTTACTGATTTGCTGGTAATAGTTGGTGAGCCAGACCTGTTTAGCGGCAGTGCCCTGAAAGAAGATCAATCCACCGATGCGCTCTTTATGTATCAGGTCTTCAATCTGCGCAATATGGGCTTCATCTTTATTGCTCCAGGCTGCCACCATCATCATCTGGGCGGCCATTTCTCGAAGGGTCATGGTCCGAAGCAGCGAATCAGCCCATAATTCGTGCCTGGTGCGTAAGTGCTGGGCCTGTATCCGAACAGGAAGTACAACAAAACACAAAACAAGCATCAGGAACAATCGGCGCATGGCAAAAACGCTGCAAATTACGTTCCCCGCCCGTTTTTTACCCGACATTGAGGCTGGTCAGTTTCGTGTAAAAAACATGACGAATATCAGTTTTTGGATTGAAAAAGATATCTTCGTGCATTGCAAGGAGGAAGGAAGAAGCGATGCAGACAGAGACTCCACACAGCACGGTACCCTCGGCGGAATTGAGTTTAAATGCCATTTTCCACACCCTGGTAGATGCCATCATTGTAATTAATTCCCGGGGCATGATAGTGGAATGTAATCAGGCCACATTGAACATGTTCGGCTATGAAAGCGGCGCACTGCATGGGCTGAACGTCAGCACCCTGATGCCTGAACCTGATCATTCGCGCCACGATCAGTACATCCGCAACTACGAGCAAACCGGTGAACGGAAAATTATCGGCATAGGCCGTGAAGTTGTGGGTAAACGCAAGGATGGATCCTTGTTTCCCCTGCGTCTGGCAGTGAGTCACTTTATGGAGCACGGGCAGCATTTCTACGTGGGCATCATTCACGACCTGACCGAGGAAATACAATCTCGTGAGCTCAAGGAAAACTACCATATCCGTTTGCATGAAGAGGTAGAAACCCGCACAGAGGAGCTGAAAAACAGCCTTGAGTTGCGTCGCAAGGCAGAGGAGCAGTTGCTGCAAAGCCAGAAAGTGTACACCACTATTGCCCGGAACTATCCCAATGGCACGATTACCATCCTCGACCCCGAGTTCAATTATGTTTTTGTAGAAGGGAAAGGCTTGAGCGATCTGGGCATAGACCCCAGATTCCTTCTGGGTACAAATTACCTGAAGCGACTTCGCCCTGAATTGCGTGAGCTGGCAGAAAAGCACCTTCATCAGGTATTACTGGGTGATGCACGTTCTTTTGAGATAGAATTTTCTGATCACTGTTTCCTGATAGATGCTGTTCCGATTAAGGAAAAAGATGCGGTGAGCAGCATTCTGATGATTGAAACCAATATCACGCATCTGAAGCAGGCTGAACAGGATATGCTCAAGGCGCTGCACAAGGAAAAGGAATTA
>JAGWYC010000165.1 GCA_018969565.1 Bacteroidota bacterium
CCAGGCGCATTGTTCTGCCTGATAGGGGTCGTGCCCGCATAATTGCATCAGGCAGCGAATTACCCAATCGAAGGTATTCACATCATCGTTGTAAATCACGATGGAGAAGCCATCCTGCACTTCAGATAAAAGCAGGATATCTTCAGCTTCTTCCTGCTCAGGAAGTGCGGCGATGACGCGGTAAAAGCTTGGCTTTGTTCTCATTTCCGTTCAGCAGCCTTTTGATGTTCTTCTGGTGTGTCAAAATTACCAAAAGCGCGATACATATTCCAAAGGCGATGAACAGGGGCTCGTGCCGCTTGAAAATCCAGATAATGAGCACCGGAAACATGATTGCTGCGGAAATGCTGCTGAGCGACACATAGCGGGTAGCAAACAACATCAACAGAAATACGCCAAGACAGGCCAGGGCGCTCAGGTAATGAATGGCTATCAGGATGCCCAACAGGGAAGCAATGCCTTTGCCGCCTTTGAAGCCTGCAAAAATGGGGAACAGATGTCCAAGCAGGGCCGAAAGCCCGAACAGCAGTTGCAGGTTGATGTAGCGCGCGGTTCCCGGGTGAATTTCCGGCAGATAGCGCACCAGACAGGCTGCGGTGAATCCTTTCATGATGTCCAGAAACAAAACCAGCACACCGGCTTTCTTGCCAAGCACACGAAAGGTGTTGGTAGCACCAGCGTTGCCGCTGCCGTATTCCCGCACATCAATGCCATAATAGGCCTTGCCAACCCACACCGCACTCGGAACGGATCCAAGCAGGTAGGAAAGGATGGCAAAAAAAACAATGGTTCCTATCATATCCCCCCAGTTTCGTTTTCAGGAAGGCAAAAATATAATTTTAAGCTTATATCACTGCCTGGTCCCTCAGAGGTAGCTTTCAAAATGCTAAATTGTACCCCGTGAATTCAAAGTACTTACTCGCAACTTTGGCGCTGGGCGCAGTGGCTTGCCTCGTTCCTGCCTGCAAGCGTCATCAAGAGGCACCGGCTCCCAAGGCAGCTTTTGCCCTTTCAGACAGTGTTTTCAGGGAGGGCGATACGATTTTGGTTAATAATGTCAGCGAGCATGCGGTGCGCTACCGCTGGTATCTGAATGGCACATTGTTCAGTGAATCTGCTGCTCCGTATTGGATTCCTGAACTGAACGGAACTTACAATCTGGAGTTACATGCCATCAGTCAGGAAGGAACACACCACGTAGCCGGCAAGCAGCTTAGGGTGCTCCCCGATACCGTTTGGCGCCTCAGTGAACATGGCAGTAAGTCTTGGACTGCGGTATCGCTGATCTATGCCGGTAATGAAATGATTCAGTTCCCCTGCCAGAAAGACGATATCGTCACCTTCTCTTACGGCCCGGTGAATGATTATAGCTTTACTGAAGGAAAGGATACCTGCCCTTCAGGAACTTATCTGATTCCTATGCCACAGAAGGGATCCTGGCGCTATGATGCCAAGCGCAAAGAGTTGAACTGTGCAGTTACAGAGCCGGCTCCTTTGTTGCTTACTTTTAAGTTTGATTCCCTTTCCAGGAACTACTTCAAAGGCACTGATTCACGCAATGATGCGGTGCTGATTCTCAAGCACTAAGTCTGCGTCAGTTATTTTCTATGGAAGAATCATTGTCTTCCAGATATTCGGGTTTGCGCTTTTCTCTGAGGAAAGCGGCTGCAATGGCTGCAATAATGGCTGAACCCAGGGTGGTCCACATCAGACTTTGCAATACACCACCGAGGCTATACTGCGCATAGGGGTCGGCAGCTTCCATTCGGTCCATGGCTTTTTGAATTTCTTCTTCCGGAGTGCCGAATTCTACCATAAAGGCTTCCGTTTTTTCCATCACCAGTGCTTTTTGAGCTACCGGAAGTTGTTGGTCCACCGCGCGAACCATAAACTGATTGAAGGCCGTGTTTACCAGCCAACTGAAACCGAAAAACAGCAGACCGCTGAAAAAGGCTTCCCGGAAAGGGAAACGTCCTTTCATCTGTTTACGGTCAGCCTTTACACCCAGCACCAGAAGCAACACGGAAATTACAAGTTGACTGCCGGTGTAGCGCAGGGAAAACATGTCGTCCAGGCGGCCTGTGAAATAAACCGTCAGGAAGAGTATTACGCTCACCAGACCCGCGATGAGGCCATAGAGCATGGAGGGACGTTGTTTCATGGTTTTTTATGAATTTCGGGCTGTGATGATGCCCTGTTTTACGGTAATAAGCACTTTGCCTGTGCAATTGCTGCTGAACAAGGGATTATTCAGGCTTTTGCTTTTGTTTTCTGCTTCTGTGGGAATCCAGTTTTTGTCCGGGTCGAACAGCGTCAGGTCTGCAGGCATTCCTGTTTCAATGCGCAAGGGAGCCATTCTTAGAATTTCGCGCGGCCCGTGGGCCATCACCTGTGTCCAGTGTTCCGGCTTCAATTTCCCTGAGCCACCGAGGCAGGCAGCCACGGTCTGAATGGTGTTGGCGCCATAGGCGGCATAATCCCATTCGGTCAACTTCTGTTCCTGGTTTCCGGGTTGGTGATTGCTCACTACGGCTTGAATGCTGCCATCGAGGATTCCTTCTATTAATGCCTGTCTGTCTGATGCAGCCCTAAGTGGAGGCATTACCTTCAGACCGGTGTCGAAGGATTCCAGCAGGCTGTCGTCAAGCAGCAGATTCAGGGCCGCCACATCTGCGGTTATTGCCAGCCCGTTGTTGCGTGCTTCGCGAATCAGCGCCACGCTTTCTGCGCAGGAGATTCGGGACAGGTGCATTGGCACATTCAGATAAGCCGCAATTCTGATATATGCCGCGACGGCAATCACTTCAGCGATGGAGGGTATGCCTTTCATGCCCAGCAAGGTTGCATTCGGTCCCTCGTGAACACTTGCCTTTCCGGCCAAGCCATTATCCAGACAAAACTGATATACCAACAAATTGCGTTGTGCGGCATATTGCAGCAGTCGCATGAGCATGCCGTAATCCTGCAAAGGGGTATTACCATTGGTGAAGGCCACCGCGCCGTTTTGTGCCATATCAAAAAGGGCGTCCAGATCTTTGCCTGCAAGACCGTGGGTTGAAGAACCCAGCGGATGGAGGCGCACCGGGCCGGTTTTAAAATCTCTTATGTAGCGTACTACGGAAGTTTGATCGGACTGAGGTTGCTTGCCACCCAGCACACAAACGTCTGTAAAGCCGCCGTGGGCTGCGGCAATGGAAAGATGTGCCAGGTCTTCCGTCCATTCTTCGCCGGGGTCCGGGCATACTGCATACATATCCACCCAGCCGGGTGATAACCAGGCCCCTTGTGCGTCAACATGTTCCCTTCCTTCCAAAGCCTGACCAATCGCTGCGATACGACCTTCGGCGATTCCAAGGTCGTTTTTTTGTTGAAAATGGGCAGAAAGCGGGTCGGCAATCTGCGCGTTTTTAATCACCAGGTCAAAGTGGGGTTTGGACATGCGCAGGTTTTTTTCTTGGTGCAAGTAAAATCATTTCAGCCATCAGAAAAAGGGCCACGGCTGCGGCCAGCCATCTGATGTGTTTATTGTTGCTCCCAGTGCCGGTACTGATTTTATCGGCCGGTTTCAGACTGGCACCGGCTGTTTTAGCCAGAGTTTCCAGTTCAGAGGCAGGGATCAGTTCCGGATTGGATTCAGCACGGGGGGCGTTCAGCGCGAGATAGCCGGCTTCGGCACCTTCCGGAGTGATGATGCGGTACAGGCCGGCTTCGTTCAGCGAGGAACCCACGTAAAAACGGATTTTATCTTCAAACGGAACGGCCTCGGCGATGCTCTTCTTGCCATTCAGCTCCAGATTCCAGTTTTTCCCTTCTTTCAAAACACCGGTTAATTCCATGTACTGACCATTGCCTGAACTCAGATACAATGGTTGCGTATGATTGCGGCGCAAGGCTCCATTAATCAGCAGGGTGAGGGGCAAAGGGCTGTTCAGGAATTCCCGGTTGTCATCGGTCCAGGGCATGGTGAACAACATGATACAACCCCTGCCTGTTTTACGGTATAGTACAGCGGGGTTTCCATCGCGGAACAACAGCAGCGCCTCTGCATAGGCTAGTGTTCCGCCAGTGGGGAAATATCGTTTGCAAGAACCCAGGTTGCCGTCTTCAGGGTTCTTTACGAAAACCTCGCGGAGCATGGGGTGTTCATAAGCCGGAGTTCCCGGCAGCATGGGGCCGGAAAGTTGTTCTTTGAATTCAGGAAAACCCAATTCGCGGAGTCCGCCGTTCAACGCTTCGGGGTTGGCGCCTTCATGAGGAATGATGATGCAGCAGGCACCGTTATTGACCCGTTCCAGCATAGCCGCAGCGTCTTTGCTGCTGAAACTACGCAGCCCACATTGCACTTCCAGGCCGACTTTTGCGCCGGTATCTCGAAACACCGGTGCGCTTTGAAGCATGGTTTGGAGCCAGCGGTCAGGCGTTCCTCGAATTTCAGTTTTCCCCACTGTGGCAGGCCATACCGCCAGGTTTAGCTTATTGTCGAAGGGGAAACCTTCGTCGTTCAGTTGCAAAGTGAGGGGAATGGAAGCGCCACTGTTGAATCCGGCAGCTTCTATAGATGAACTGATACTTGCACCTGCAGGAATGTTGATCGTATTGCTGCTGAGCACTTGTGTGCCCTGCCGGAGTTGTATCGAAAGTTCTTCAAGATTTTGTTTGCTGTGGTTGGTGGCCTGAAAGCGGAGCCTGATACGCATAACACCGGGCAGTACAGGCGCTTCCAGCCATGCAGTATCTATGCTGATGTTGGGTCGTTCGGATACCGGAATTTGTACCCAGTGGGTATTCGCTTCGTTTTGTGCGGA
>JAGWYC010000166.1 GCA_018969565.1 Bacteroidota bacterium
CATAATTCGGTATTCTTTTTCATCATCCTTATTGCCGCCTGCAACCGGAGTGGGGAACAGGCACAAAAAGACAGCACCTGGAAGCAAGCCTCCGCCTGGGGTAAACCCGAATCAAACAGCCCTTCCCTGCCCGGTCAAAAACCCGGAGCAGCCAAGAATATCGAAGGCCAACGCAATATCAAGGAGCCGAGCATCGAATCGCTGTTTTTTTCTCAGGCCACCGCTATGAAAAACGCACACAACAGCAAAGATTATGAGCAATTCCTGCGCTACGCCGTAGTGCCCGGAATGAGCAGCAATTCCGCGCACAGGGATAAGTTAATAGCCAGACTAAAAAAAGAAGACGCTTACCTGGAAGCCCAGAACACCCGTATAGACAGCCTGGTGGTGCTGCCTGTAAGCAACCTTTCCGAAAAAGCCGGAACTTACTATGCGCTGCTTCCGAAGAAAATGTACCTGACCGTGAGCGGAAAACGGAACATGAACGAGGGATTTCTGTTAGGTTATTCCAACGATGGGGGCCGGCAATGTTACTTCGTGGACCTCGACAATATCAGTGAAGAAAGTCTTTACCAGTTGTTGCCTGATGTAAATGGCCTCATCACCTGGCCCGGCCCGGGGAAAACCTACCAATTACCCTCCGGCCGCTGAACTGCAGCTATTTCCGTGTCCAGGAATCAGTTTGGGGTATCGGCGCTTCGATGCGCAGAGGTAATTTACTGACCGGATGTATAAACTCCAGTGCGGCAGCGTGCAGGCAGATGCTTTTGTCGGCATTGGGCACCGGGTAACCATATTTCAAATCGCCTGCTATAGGTGCACCACTGAAGGCCAATTGTGCCCTGATCTGATGAAAACGACCGCTGTGCGGAAGCACGAGATATAAATAGTTCCCATCCCAGGCTTTCAACAGTTCATAGTCCAGTATAGCCGGTTTGGCGCCCGGTTTCTCCTTGCGATAAACGATGGCCCGGTTGTTTCGGGTATCCTTATCCAGATAATGTTCCAGCCTTCCCTTCTGATCCGGAAGTGGTCTGGTACACAAGGCACGATACTCCTTCCGGATGTTCCTGCTGCGAAACAACTCATTCATCCTTGCCAGGGATTTGCTGGTTTTAGCCAAAACAACCACCCCGCTCACCGGCCTGTCCAGGCGATGAATCAAGCCCACGAATGCATCTCCGGGCTTGTTGTATTTCTGTTTCAGATAGGCCGCGGCCCATTGCAGCAAGTGCTCATCACCCGTCTGATCGCCTTGCACCGGCATACCCGCCGGCTTATTCAGGGCCAGCAGGTGATTGTCTTCATACAAAACTTCAGGCTGCAGTCGCATCAGATGATATTCACTTCTGTTTCCAGCCTGATGCCAAAATGGGCTTCCACCGAAGCCACTATCCGCTGCGCATGATCGGCAACTTCCTGGCCGGTAGCGCCACCATAGTTCACCAATACCAAAGCCTGTTGTTGATGGCAGCCGGTATTGCCTACGCGCTTTCCTTTCCAGCCATCGGCTTCAATCAGCCAGCCGGCAGGAACCTTCACCTTGCCTTCCCCGGCAGGGAATGACCTGATATCAGGAAACTGTTTTTTTAACAATTCGAAATGGGAAGCATCTACCACCGGATTCTTAAAGAAGCTGCCACAATTTCCTAATACATCAGGATCGGGTAATTTGCTCCGGCGTATGGCCATGACCGCCTCAGACACCGCTTTGATGCTCAGCGTTTTCACACCCATAGAATCGAGCATGGTGCTGATGTCGCCGTATTGGGTGTGAAACTCATGGTTTTTGTTGAGGCGCAGCGTTACCGAAAGAATGCAGTAGCGCCCCTTTCCTTCCCTTTTAAAAATGCTGTCGCGATAACCGAAGGCGCAGTCAGACTGATCGAAGGTTCTGACCTTCCCGCTAACCAGATCAAATGCACTTAATTCCACAAAACAATCCTTCAGTTCCACACCGTACGCCCCGATATTCTGCACCGGCGCCGCGCCAATGGAACCCGGAATAAGGCTCAGGTTTTCCAGACCTCCCCAATGGTTGGCGATGGCAAACTGAACGCAATCTTGCCAAGGTTCGCCGGCACCAAAACGCACCCACACATGCGCTGAGGTCTCCTTAATCAGCTCACGGCCGGGAATATTATTCTTAAGAATCAGCCCGTGGTAATTTCGGGTGAACAGAATATTGCTTCCTCCGCCCAACACCAGAGGTGATGTAAGTTGCAACAAATTGGTTTTCCAGAGGCTGCGCAGCGATTCCTCAGCGGAAAACGCAAAAAACAAACGGGAGGATACGTCCAGACCGAAGGTATTCAGCAACTTAAGCGGCTCATCCAACCGAATCATGGGTACAAAGGTATCCGGCCTGAATACATGGTGTTTTTTGGCTTCACCATTTTTTTTACCTTAATTCGACGACCTTACCTAAACACCGCTTATGAAAAAAAGCCTGATCATTACCCTTATTGTTGCGGGCGTAGCCATTGCCGGCTTTGCTATCTGGAAATTTCTTCCGGGCAACAGTGAAATCACCATGCGTTACGTACCCATCAAGGAAGAAGGTGAAGAACGCTGGAGCATACTTGACCTGGAAACCGGAGAAATTGTGGTGGACCGGGAGTGGAAGAATCAACCCTCGCTGGTTTTTGATGGTATTACTGCCGTAGAAAACGCAGACGACAATTACGAATTTTTCACCGTAGAAAAGAAACCCGTTAAAATTGGCAAAGCCTATAAATCCGCAGGTTTTTTTATAGAAGGCCTTGCTCCCGTTGCAGAACCTGATCAACCTGTAAGCTATATTGACAAATCAGGTAAAGAAGTATTTCGCCTGAAAGAAGCCGATGGCAAAGTGGTTGAGGAAGCAGGACATTTCCGCGGCGGACTGGCCCGTTTCCGTAACAGCGAACGCAAATGGGGTTATATAGACCGCAACGGAAAGGTGGCCATTAAAGCGAAGTTCTCTTCCGCAGGCGATTTCCGCGAAGGATATGCTGTAGTAGAAGAAATTGAAAAGAAGGGAACCCCCGGCGACTCAAGCTATAAAGAAATCAGCAAGGTGGGCATCATTGGCACCGATGGCAAATATGTACTTGAGCCCAAGGAAAAAACACGTTTGTTGCCTTCTGTTTCCAATGGACTGATTGCCTATTGGGAAGAGTCGGGTGAGAACGAAAAGAAAAAAGGCATGTGGGGCTTCATGGACCCCAAAGGCGAACGTGTAATTAAGGCCCGCAAGGAACTCACATCAGTACTTCCTTTTATACAGGATTATGCTTCTTTCTCTGATGGCGAAAGCTGGGGCATCATGGATAAAAAAGGAGAAATCGCATTACGTGCGAAATATGACAATGCGATCTATTACAATGGAATGGTGATGGTTGAAGAAGATAAGAAATGGGGATTTGTGGACATGGAAGGCAAGGAACTGATTGCCCCGGAATACAAAGAACTATATCCTTTCTTTAACAAACACGCCCTTGCAAGGGATAACGACAACTTCATTCTGATTGATAAAAAAGGGAAAGAGGTAAGCAAGAAGAGTTTTAAAGTATCCCGTAATCTGGATGATTTCTTTGAAGCCTGGATTACCGGTGTGTACCCGACGGTGAAAAGTGATTATGTGGATGCTTCATCTACCATCAGCAGTATCCTGAAGAGCGCCGGTATGGAGAAACTCAATGCACTCAGTGGTAAATCACTTCCCCAGATGATGCAGATTATGGAGGTTTCCGACGATGATTTATACTCCTACGGAAGCAGCTTTACCAAATATCGTTATGAAATGGACAACATGAGCCTCAGTATTGAATGCAACTTCGACGATCAGGTGAAGAAGGCCATTACCACGACAGAATATATCTATGGTTATCCCTATGAATCTGTCAGTGGATACGGAATAAACAATAATGCAAAGCTCAGTTCTGTGAGCCTCAACATCAACTTATATGGAAAGCTGCAAAGCAAAACAAAGAAACTGGTGGATGAGCTGGAATCAAGACTTACCGCAGGCGGTTATCAATTAAACAGCAACTATAGCTCAGATGACGTAAAAGTATTTGGTGAATATGGCGCCATCATTCGCTTCAGCGACGATAAAATCGAGCTGCATATTGCCTATATCGGCAGCCTCAGCCCCATGGGTTCATTAGGCTCTGATGCGGAATACGAAGGGGATGAAGCCATTGCCGCGCCCGAAGTGGAAGCGCAAGCTGCACCTGTGCATTAATTCAGGATTATCCCGCCCACAAAAAAACCGGCTCAAGGCCGGTTTTTTTGTGGGTTTTATATTCACACTGAACACTTACTTGTGCAGCCTTTGCTCCAGATCAAGTCCATGTTCGCGGGCTGTTTTCTTGGCCAACTCATATCCTGCATCGGCATGTCGGATAACGCCCATACCCGGATCGTTGTGCAGCACCCTGCGCAAACGGGCTTCTGCCGCATCTGTGCCATCGGCAACAATCACCATTCCCGAGTGGATGCTGTACCCCATTCCCACGCCGCCCCCGTGGTGCAGGCTCACCCAGCTTGCGCCACCGGCAGTATTCACCAAGGCATTCAGGATAGGCCAGTCGGCAACCGCATCACTGCCGTCCAGCATGGCTTCAGTTTCGCGGTTCGGTGACGCCACCGAGCCGGTATCCAGGTGGTCGCGGCCAATCACAATGGGTGCCTTCACTTTGCCGCTGCGCACCAGTTCGTTAAACGCCAGTCCGGCCCTCTGGCGCTCGCCCTG
>JAGWYC010000167.1 GCA_018969565.1 Bacteroidota bacterium
TTCTGAAACAGGGAAAAGGGAAACACTCAGGGCTTGTTGAAATCTACCTTTGGGGCCTTTTCGCTTCCTGCATCTGCCTGGAAAGCGGCTTTCTTCTCGAAGCCAAATAGTCCCGCGTAGATGTTTCCAGGGAAACGGCGCACGGCCACATTATAATCCTTCACGGCGCTGTTGAACTTGTCGCGTTCTGCCTTGATGCGATTTTCGGTTTCATCCAATGACACCATCAGGTCCCGGTAGCCTTGAACCGCCTGCAGCGTGGGATAATTCTCTGCCACGGCCAGCAAGCGCCCGATTCCGCTGGAAAGCTGGCTTTGCGCAGCCTGGAATTTCGCAAGGTTTTCTTCGGAAAGCTGGTCGGCAGTAAGCGTTATTTTGGAGGCCTCCGCGCGGGCATTCATCACATCAGTGAGTGTTTGCTTTTCGTAGCTGGCTGCTCCCTGAACGGTGTTTACCAGGTTGGGAATCAAATCGGCACGTCGCTGATAGGCAGACTGCACATAACCCCAGGCGGTGGACACCCCTTCTTCGCGGTTTACAAAGCGGTTGTAGTTACAGGCTCCGGGAATGAGCAGCAGGGCGGCAATTCCCAGGATGATATAAAGAGTTCTGTTCATGAGTTGAGTATTAGGTCTTGTTCTACAAAGTTAAACGGAAAATAGGCCTGTAGGCATTGGAGCATCGCCTCCTCAGCTTCCTTTATCGAAACACCGCGCCCTGCTTCCTCACTGATGCCGGTTACCCCGCGATCTGCAATGCCGCAGGGTACAATATGGCTAAACCAGTTCAAGTCGGTATGCACATTCAGCGCCAGCCCGTGCATGGCATAATGGCGACTGCAACGGATGCCGATGGCTGCGATTTTCCGCTCCGACGGGCTTCCTGCCTCTACCCAAACACCGGTGCGGCCCTGCACCACTCCGGCCTTGATGCCGAATAAGGCCACACAATCCATGATACTTTGCTCCAGCGCCTCCACAAAACGCTTCACGCCCATGTTCAGCAGTTCCAGGTCGAACATAGGATAGACTACGAGCTGGCCCGGCCCGTGAAATGTAACATCGCCGCCTCGTTCAATTTCAAATACATCGGCACCGAGCTTTTGAAGCATTTCAGGGGAGGCGAGCATATTGCCCTGCTGCGCATGCTTGCCGAAGGTGTACACCGGTTTATGTTCCACCATGATGAGCCTGTTTGCGGGCGCCTGACCTTGGCTGCGTTGTTGCATGGCCTCTTCAAACCATTTGCGCTGGAGGTTCAGCACTGGTTCATAAGCTTGTAGTCCCAGTCTGAATAAAGCGGCCTTCATACGGCAAAGTTCGTAATTTCACGGAGCTAAATACGCGGAACCATGAATCTGGGAAAGCAAGGAGAAGAAGCTGCGTACCGCTTTTTAGCGGAATCAGGATACGAAGTGCTGGAACGGAACTACCGGATCGGACGTGATGAACTCGATATCATTGCCCGGCACGATAACATGCTGGTGATTCTGGAGGTAAAAACGCGCAGCAGCAACAGCCACGGCTACCCGGAAGAATTTGTAAATGCAGCCAAGCAAAAGCGCATGGTGCGTGCCGCGGCAGCATACCTCGAAGCGCATTTTCCACAAGCGTCGTTGCGTTTTGATGTAATTTCGGTAGAATTGAAACGTAACTCCTTGATTATCAACCACTTCAAGGATGCATTCTACCCCTATCAGGAGTAACTACAGGGGAGTAATTGTTCAAAACTCCAAAATAGGAAGGGACATACGGCGTTATATTTTTGCTTATGCCTTTGCGAATTCTGTTCATCTCCTTCCTGTTGCTGGGAACTGTCTCATTACAGGCTCAGAAAACAGAGCTGTTTACCGGCCCTGATGTCCATTTCAGGTTGGGTGAAGAGCTGTACAACAGCGGAAAGTGGAATGCGGCCGTGACGGAGTTCGGGCGATTTCTGGAAACAGGCAGCGATGAGAACATGCGCGCCGATGCCCGCTATTATGTAGCCATTTCCAAATTGCGTGCTTCGCATAGTGACGGCGAAGCAGCGGTTCTGGAATACCTGAACAACAATCCGGGTTCTTACAAAACCAACAGCGCCAACCTTGCCCTGGGTGATTATTACTTCCTTCAAGGGAAATACAGCAGGGCTCTTCCCTACTACAAACAAACAGACCCTTCTGCCATTCCCGTTGCAGAACGCGACAGGCTGCGATTTCACATGGGCTACTGTCAGGTGATGGGCCGTCGCTATGATGACGCTAAAACTACCCTGGAGCCTTTAGTAAAAAGCAACTCTGAATATGAAATGCGGGCTACCTACTACTATGGTTATGCCTGCTATTACACAGGTGATTATCAGAAAGCGCTGGAGTCATTCCGCAGCATCGAGGAAACCGGGCCGCTGAGCCTGCGCTACTTCATGGCCCAGATTTACTACATGAAAGGCGATTACCAGAAGGCCATCGGCTACCTGGAAAAGTCCACCTCGGCGAGCTTCCGCAGCCGTTCGCTGTTTCTGAAAGGCAAATGTCATTACCGTAATAATGAGTTCGAACTGGCAGCAGATGCGTTTACCAGAAGCGCCTTTACCCCCGATAGCATTGAACGGCAGGAAACCTATGAAGTGGGTTACACTTATTTCAGGGTGAAGCAGTACAACGATGCGGTGCGCTGGCTGCAATTGATCGCCAACAGCGGCGACTCGCTGGCACAAACCGCCAGCCATAATCTGGCAGAAGCATTTCTGAAACTGGGCAGGAAACAGGATGCATACAACGCTTTTTTTGAGGCGCAGCGCAGCGATTTCAACAAAAAAGTTCAGGAAAACGCCATGCTCAACTACGCCAAACTGGCCATTGAACTGGGTTTCCCAAAGGTAGCCATCAATTACCTGCAGAAATTCACCGCACAGTTCCCCCAATCGCCCGATAAACGAGAAGCACAAAAGCTCCTGGCCTCGCTATTCCTGAGTTCCGACGACTACCGCACAGCCATCAATATTCTGGAATCGATTGGTGAAATGGACGATAATGCCCGGGAAACATATCAGAAAGTAACCTTGTTGCAAGGACAGAAATATTTCCGTGACCGGGATTATGAGGCCGCCATGCAATTATTTAATAAAAGCCTGAAATCAGGAACTGACCGGAGACTGCAGGGTGAGGCTTCTTTTTGGAAAGCTGAAATTCTTCAATCCAAAGGCGACTACCCCGAAGCCATCCAGTATTATCAGCGTTTTGCGGAAACACCCGAATGTCGTAACCTGAGTTATTTTCCGTTGGTGTATTACGGAATGGGCTACTGCCGCTTTAAACAACGCATGTTTGCCGAAGCTTCAGTATTATTCAATCAGTACCGCAATGCGGCCCGCAGCGGCACTTATCAGGAGGATATTTTTACCGACGCCATGGCCCGTCTGGGCGACAGCTATTTCATGATTCGTAAACTTCCCGAAGCACTGGAAAGCTATTCCTATGTTTCAGGGAAGAAAGGACCAGCGGCAGATTACGCCCTTTTTCAGAAAGGCATGATCTACGGATTTACCCGTGAATCACAGCAGAAAATTGCGACCATGAAACGCATCCCCAACGAGTTCCCTGAATCACCTTTTGTGCCAGATGCCATCTTTGAAATGGCCAGCGAACAACTCAACATCGGTCAGGCCAAGGAAGCCGAACGCAACCTGATGTATCTGGTGCAGGATTTCCAGGGCCGTCTGATTGTCAAGAAGGCTTATCAAACCCTGGGACAACTATATTACAAGCAGG
Organism: Bacteroidota bacterium; assembly: GCA_018969565.1. GTDB lineage: Bacteria > Bacteroidota > Bacteroidia > NS11-12g > UBA955 > REEB481. Next base: position 3,752 of record JAGWYC010000167.1, read on the forward strand.
AGAAAGACGACAAAGCCATAGAGATGTATAAAAAGCTGGCGCTGGAATACCCGGGTACGCCGGAAGCCCAGAAGGCTATTGAGAAAATTGAAAAGATCTATAAAGAAAATGGCCGCGGTTCCGAATACCTGGCCTGGGTAGCAACGGTGCCCAATATTTCCGTGAGTGTATCCAGAAGAGATTCTATTGTTTATACCTCTGCATTCAATTTATGGGAGCGCAAAGACTACGACGGCGCCATTAGGGAATTCAACCGTTATCTGACCGATTTCAGGGATGGGTTCTTCCTGATTCCTGCTCAATACCACCTTGCACACAGCTACGAGCGTAAGAAACAGCCGGATCAAGCCCTTCCCTACTACCAGAAAGTGGCGAATGCAGCGGCAAGTGAATATTTCGAACAATCCTTGTTAGCCATCGCCGATATCATGGGAAGAAACGCCGCCAACTGTGCCGGCTTAATGCCCTATCTGGAAAAGCTGGAACAGGTAACAGGAAGCCGCGATAACCTGCTTTATGCCGTACATAAGCAAATGCGCTGTGCCATCAGCAGCGGACAAAGCACAACGGCAGAGCGTAAAGCGGAACAACTACTCGGGCTGGATTATACCAAACCGGAGATGATCAGCGAAGCATTGCTTGTGTTGGGTCGTATCCGCTACGAACAAAAGGAATATAACCGTGCTCTCGATTTATTCCAGCGGAACTTCGGCAAGTTCGACAATCAATTCGCCGCAGAAAGCAAATACTATGAAGCCCTCACACTGTATAGTATGGACAGCCTTTCCGCAGCCAAAAAAGCAGTATTCCAGTTCAACAATCAATTCAGCAGCTACGATTTATGGCTGGCAAAATCATTCCTCTTGCTGGGTGACATTTATGTGAAAATGGGCGATAACTTTTCTGCAAAAGCTACCTGGAACAGTGTGATTGCGAACTTCAGCGATATGTCTGA
>JAGWYC010000168.1 GCA_018969565.1 Bacteroidota bacterium
CGGCACCATCTTCGGTAACATAACATTCCCCGTGTTCATAGGGGTTCAATGTGCCCGGATCCACATTGATATAAGGATCCAGCTTCTGTATGGTTACGGAATAGCCCCCGGCCTGGAGCAATCTTGCTAAAGAAGCGGCAATAATGCCTTTACCGAGGGATGAAGTAACACCGCCCGTAACAAATACATATTTAGGTTTTTTCATAGAATCACTGCCTTGAGAAGCAGTAGTTACGGGATTCAAAAGTACAGTGACTGAGCCGGCTGCATCAAGCGAGTTCAGGGTGGCTTTTCAAAAAATTCTCCACATGAGCCAGGTCATCCGGACTATCAACCGCCGGACTTTGGAAATCAGTTTCTACCATGCGTATGTTCAGTCCATGCTCCAGCCAGCGCAGTTGTTCCAGCATTTCTGCCTGTTCCAGCCTTCCCGGTGGCAGCTTCGCCAAGGCTTGCAGCGTCTCGACTCGGAATGCATACACTCCGATATGTTTGTAATACGAGGCCTTAAGCCCCCATTCCGATTGTCCGAAGCCTCGCACCGCCGGTATGGCCTGCCTGCTGAAATACAGGGCATCGCCATTGTTTCTGCAAACCACCTTTACCATGTTGGAATCATGAATGAATATGGGGTCATGCATGGGTTTCATCAACGAGGCGATGTGTACGGTATCATCCTGAAAAGCCTCTATTAATTGTTGAATCTGTGCGGGTTGGATAAAAGGTTCATCGCCTTGCACGTTCACGATGATACCGGCATTGATGTGGCCCAGTGCGGCGGCCTCTGCGCAGCGATCTGTTCCTGAAGGATGTTCACCGGTCATCACCACCCTTACAAAAGCTGCGGCATGTTCACGGATGCGTTCATCATCAGTTGCCACCAGCACCCGGTCTATCCCCACGCTGCGCGCCGCCTGTTCCACCACGCGCTGCAACATGGATTTACCCGCTATGGAAACCAGCGGTTTACCCGGGAAACGGGTGCTGGCATATCGTGCAGGAATAATAATGTACACCGGAACCATAGCGCAAATAAAAAGAAAAGGCCGCGTGGAGCGACCTTCGAAATTCGTCAGGGCATACTTAATGAACCATCAACGTTCCTCATTCTGTCTGATGCAGCATTTCACCCAATCCTGCCATTCCTGTTCAGAAAGCGATTGTTTCACTTTGAGCAGATAGGTTTCATAATTTTTTCGGATGTTGGAAGAGACGCGCTGCCTGTCTGCATCGTTGCGCATGGAATCGCGCACCTGTCCATTAAGTTGTAGCAAGCGGGAACCGAGGGTTTCCTGATTGATTCTTCCGCTTTTGTAGTCGTTGATGAGGGGCTTGTACCAGGCGGAGGCGCTGTCCAGCCATTGTCTGTTGAGGTTCTTCAACGCAAGAACAGCCTGTTTGATGGAAGAGTCCAGCCAGTTTCTCTGACGGGCCAGCGAGGCCCCGTGCAATCTGTTCAACTCTGTGCAATTATTTACCTTAGGCACGGCCATCAGGCGCACACGGGCAGAATCAGAAATCAAAATAGCCGGAATACCATCTCCTTTCAGTTGATATCCTGAACTGATTCCGGCCGCTATGAACAAGGGGTCCAACAAATCTTCGTACAGCACGGAGCCAAGAGCTGCAGGCTCGGGCAGTGACTTTGCCTGCTGTTGCCCCTGGGTTCCATCCTGAGTGGTATGGTCCGGCCGGCAGGAATGAATCAGCAGAAAAAAGCACGCCGCCAGCAACATAGCCATTCCCGCTGATATATATGCCAATCCTTTCATGCTGATTCACCCGTTTGTCTGAAGGAAGGCAAAAAGGTTGCATGGGCTGCGGGTGAAAATGTAAATAATACGCTTAGGGGCTGAAGATCAGTGGCCCATCAAGGCTTTCATCTTCCGGTATATATCGGTGTTTTTATACACACCCATAAACTGTTCCGCACCGGGACCCCAGGCGAATACAGGCACTTGAATGCCGCTGTGGTCGCCGGTAGAAAAGTGTGCTTTGGGTAAGGTTCCGGGCTTGGCAGGCTGAGGCATGGTCAGACCACCGGTTTCGTGATCGGCCGTAACAATGACCAGGGTTTGCCCATCTTTTTTAGCCCATTCCAGCACCGCGCGAACAGCTTTGTCGAAGTCCTTGGTTTCTTCGATCAGGTAAGCCGCATCATTGGCATGACCGCCCCAATCAATCTGTGATCCTTCAATCATGGCGAAAAACCCCGTTTTATTTCGATTCAACAGTTCGAGCATTTTCACCGATGCCGGCGCCAGATAATTGCCTCTTCCTTCGCTCATTTTAGGAGGATGTTCGGCATGGCTGTAAAATCCGGCAACCTTGGGTTCATTGGCCCCGGTGAAGGCATCAAGACCATGTTTTACTGCAAAACCGGAAGCCACCAGCCTGCTGCTGTCGAAATAAGGCCAGCCACCGCCCATGAACACGTCTATTCCGGAAGCGTACATGTCGCCGGCTATTTCCTTGTTCATTTTTCGTGAAGGCTGATGCGCGAAAAATGCCGCCGGTGTGGCATGTGTAATACTGCATGTGGCCAGTAATCCGGTGCTTTTTCCTTGTTCAGAGGCTTCTTCGGCTATGGTTTTCAACGCAGAAGAATCAGGAGCTACAGAAATCATTCCGTTATTGGTGCGGCTCCCGGTACTGAATGCCGTAGCACCCGCAGCGCTGTCGGTGATATAATCGTTGGCGCTGGCCGTTTCGCTGAGTCCGATGACCTTAAACCATTCAAAAATAGCCAGCACATAATCTGCCGCCGACTGAGTAAGAGAAAGTTGAGCCAATCCCATGCCGTCGCCCACCATCAATACTACGTTCTTCGGTTTGGTGGTGCCGGTTTCTTTCTTCGGAAGCCTTTTTGCCGGAGCGCAGGAGGCCAAAGCGGCAAGAATCAGCAGATAAAATCTATTCACGCCGCAAAGTAAGGAACTGTGGTTTAGCTAAGCGATAAACACAGGTTAAGAAAATCTAAATGCTGACGGGAATTCAAGTATTCAAGGGGCAGGAAGTCGGATTTCATCCTGCACTACACGTGCTCCGCGGTATTTCTTCTGAATATCCTGTAAGGCGAGTTCGGCTTCCCAGCGAAAACGAAAGGCGCCGACATATACTTTGAAGTTTGGTTCGTCGTAGATCTGGAGCACTTCATATCTGGTTCCAAATGCGCGGCGTGCGTCTTCGGTCTGAATACTGGCGGCACCCCGGCTGTTGGAATAGGCCACCAGCACCCGGAAACCGGGCACTTTTCCGCCGTTGAGGATGCGTTCGTTGATTCTGTTTTTCAACATACGCTCTATGCCGGGTTCGGCAATGATTTCCACCTGAGCGGTGGCGCGATAGGCCGGCATGAGCAAACAAATCAGCGTCATCAGGCCGCTCCATATTTGGCGGCTAAGTTTAGTTGCTTTTTGATTTTCAGGCCTGTCCATGGCAGTTCTTGAATTTCTTTCCGCTGCCGCAGAAACAGGGATCGTTGCGTCCGATTTTAGGTTCCTGACGCAGGGGGATACCCGGCATCACGGGTTGCTCGGGAGGCATGGGCATATCCGGTGGAGGCATAGGCATACCGCCGGAAACAATACCCACTTCGTCTCTGCCTGCGCGGGCGCGGCTAAGGTCATCATTGCGGCTTACGCGGGCTGTCTGGGCTGCATTCACCTGTTCCTGACCATCAATACGGCCGCGGAACAACATCCCCAGCACACGGTTGTTCACCCTGCGCATCATGTCGCGGAACAGGTTAAAGGATTCAATCTTATAAATCAGCAGTGGGTCTTTCTGCTCGTACTGGGCATTCGGTGAAGCCTGTTTCAGGTCATCCAGTTCGCGCAGGTGCTCCTTCCATTCATCGTCAATGATCTCCAGAGTGATATCCTTTTCAAATTCACGAATCAGGGAGGCGCCATTGCTTTCGAGCATCTTATTCATGCCCACAACCACGTTCATCACATGGGTACCGTCGGTAATGGGAACCAGCACCTGATCTACCTTTCCACCTTGCGCTTCCTGGATGTTCAGGAATACCGGAAGTGCGGCAGCGGCCATATCTGCATTCTTGGCATGGTAATGTTCCAACAGGTGATGATACAATTGCTCGGCCAACTCGGCGTGACCGGTAGTTTTGAATGTTTCTTCGTCAAAGGGAAGATCACAGGCCAGTTGCTTATACACTTCCAGTTCCAGGTCTTCAAAGGCATCGTTTTCTTTGGTAACCGAGAGTGTATCCTCGCACCAGTCGTAGAGCATATTGCGCAAATCCAGGCTCAGGCGCTCCCCGAACAAGGCGTTCTTGCGGCGGCTGTAAATCACGGTGCGCTGTTTGTTCATCACGTCATCGTATTCCAGCAGGCGTTTGCGGATGCCGTAGTTGTTTTGCTCCATGCGCTTCTGGTTGCGCTCGATGATGCTGGTCATGGTGGAAGCCTGAATCACGTCGTCTTCCTTATAACCCATGCGATCCATCAGCTTCATCACACGTTCTGAACCGAAGATGCGCATGAGGTCGTCTTCCAGAGAAACATAGAACTGGCTGGTTCCGGGATCACCCTGACGACCGGCACGACCGCGCAACTGGCGATCCACGCGGCGTGATTCATGCCGCTCGGTACCAATGATGGCCAGACCTCCGGCAGCCTTCACCTCGTCGCCGATTTTGATATCGGTACCGCGACCGGCCATGTTGGTGGCGATGGTCAC
>JAGWYC010000169.1 GCA_018969565.1 Bacteroidota bacterium
AGGGTATAAGTTTCTGCGTTGCCTGTGTGCAGGGTGTCTGTGTGCAGCACTTTCGCCTGTTGCAGGGTTCCGGCCTTGTACATGGTTTTATAAATGGGCCTGTAGCTGAAGATGGCCAGCAGCATGCCGCCCAGCATGATCCACTTCCTGCCGATGCGGTCTGATAGCCATCCGAAGAAGATGAAGAAAGGCGTGGCAGCCAGCAGGGCCCACATAACCAGTATCCCGGCGTCTGCCAGACCGATGTTCAGGGTGTTTTGCAGGAAGCCGAGGGCGTAAAATTGTCCGGTGTACCAAACCACACCTTGACCCATGGCGGCGCCGAACAGGGCAAGCAGTACAAACTTCAGGTGTGATTTTTTGCCAAGACTGTCGCGCAATGGCGATTTGGAAGTAGTGCCGGCGGCTTTGGCGGCAGCGAACAGCGGTGATTCGTCCATGCGCCGGCGGATGAGTGCCGAGGCCAGTACCAGCAGGGCCGAAATCCAGAAGGGGATGCGCCAGCCGTAGTTTTGGAAGGCATCGGCGTCCATGGAGCCTTTCACGCTGATGATGACCAGCAGGGAGAGCAGCAATCCCGCTGTGGCAGTGGTTTGAATCCAGGAGGTCCAGAAGCCGCGGCGCTGTTCCGGAGCGTGTTCGGCTACATAAGTGGCCGCGCCCCCATATTCCCCGCCGAGGGCGAGTCCCTGCAACAGGCGCAGCAGCAGCACCAGTATGGGTGCGGCCATGCCGATTCGTTCATAGGAAGGGATGCAGCCGATCAGGAAGGTGGCGCTGCCCATGAGCAGCAGGGTGGCCATGAAGGTGTATTTGCGCCCGATGAGGTCGCCCAGCCTTCCAAAGAACAGAGCCCCGAACGGACGTACCACAAAGCCTGCTGCGAAGGTGGCTAGCGTAGATAAGAGCGCGAGTGTAGGATTTCCGGCCGGAAAGAATTTGGTGGCTATTACGGCAGCCAGACTTCCGAAGATGTAAAAATCATACCACTCAATCAGGGTGCCCAGGGAGGAAGCGGTGATGATGAAGCGCAGGGAAGGTTTTTGCATGGAAGAAGGGGGAAGGTATGTCGGCGGGAATGTGCGGGTTTAATTCAAACGCACCACCACCGAGTCGGCGAAGGTTTCCTGTTTCACGGTGGTGCCGCGGAAGATGAGCATCACTTCGGAAGGCCATTGCACCTGCGCGCTGTCGGCATATACGATGAGGCGTTCTGGGTAATTGCCGCTCATGTTGTAGTAGGCGTTGGTGATGCCCAGGCCCTTCACCGGCAGTTTCAGCAGGTTGGTATAAGCGGGAATATTGACTCCGGAAGCACTCAGCGGTTTATTCAGTTGCAACACAAATTTGCCGGTGTCAAAAGGGTTTTCAAAGCTGAACCCCAGGACTTTGGTATGGCAGATGGCGGCCTTTTTCTTTCCCTCTTCTTCGCGGCGGTTCACGCCTACCGGCACGGTGAAGCTCACGTAGCTGCCCCGTGGGGTTTTGATTTCATCCGCTAAAATGTTGATGCCTGTGTAGATGATTTTGGTAGGCGGTGGGTCCACACAGCAGGCGTTCAGGCTCAGTATGGCAAGGATGGAGATGATGTAACGCATTTTTATTCAATAAAGCTGGCGTGAATGAAGCGGTCGAGTTCAGGCTTGTCGCTGCGTGCCGAGCGAATCTCTTCCTTCGGACCCTCCCAGAATACGCGACCCTGGTGCATAAACACGATATTTTCCCCGATGTCGTACACCGTTTTCATGTCGTGGCTGTTGATGATGGTGGTGATGTTGAACTCGTGGGTGATATCGTGCAGCAGGTTGTCAATAACTCTGGAAGTGAGCGGGTCGAGGCCGCTGTTGGGTTCATCGCAGAACAGGTAGTTGATGGGCAGGGCGATGGCACGGGCAATGCCCACGCGCTTCTTCATGCCTCCGCTGAGCTCTGAGGGGAATTTCTTGTTTACGTTTTCCAGATTAACCCGTTTCAAGCAGAAGTTCACCCGGTCCAGTCGTTCTTCGGCGCTCATCTTCGAGAACATTTTCAATGGGAAGCCTACATTATCTTCCACAGAAAGCGAATCAAAAAGAGCCGTACCCTGGAAGAGCATGCCGATTTCGCGGCGGATTCCGCGCACCTCTTCATAGCTCAGGTTTACGAAATCGCGGTTGTCGTAGAGGATTTGTCCGGAATCAGGTTTGAACAGGCCCACCATGCATTTCAGCATCACACTCTTTCCGCCGCCGCTGGCACCGATGACCAGGTTGGTCTTGCCTTTATGGAATACGGCATTGATGTCAAACAGCACCTGTTTGCCGTTGAAGCTTTTGTTTACGTTTACCAGTTCAATCATAGCAGCACTTTCGCAATCAGGAAGTCAAACACCAGAATCATCACACAACTGCGCACCACAGTTCGGGTAGAAGCTTCTCCCACTTCCAGCGCACCTCCGGTGGTATAATAGCCTTCGAAGCTGGAGATACTGGTAATCAGGAAGCTGAATACGGTGGCTTTCACCAGACTGATGAACAAGGTGTAGAATTTGAAGGTATCCCGGGCGCCGATGATGAACTGTTCCGGGGTGAGGATTCCGCTGTATTTTCCGGCGATGAGGCCGCCGCCGATACCCAGGAAGTTGGCAATGATAATCAGGCAGGGAATCATGATCAGGCCGCCGACAATTTTTGGCAGTGCGAGGTACCCTGCGGAGTTGATACCCATTACTTCGAGGGCGTCCACCTGTTCGCTTACCTTCATGGTGCCTATTTCTGAAGCAATATGTGAGCCCACTTTTCCGGCCAGCACCAGGCAGGTAATGGTGGGAGCCAGTTCCAGCAGGGTAGAATCGGAAACCACGGTCCCGATGACGCTCTTGGCGATGAAGCCTGAAACCAGTTGATAGGCGGTTTGTACGGTGGTAACCGCGCCTACGAAAAACGAAATAATGGCCACGATGGGCAGCGAGCCGATACCGATGGCGACCATTTCGTCAAAGGTGCGCTGCACATAAACCTTCAGGCGCTCCGGCTTGGAGAACATGTTGCGCATGAACAACACATAGCGGCCCACATCAAAAATCAAGTTCATTCAGGTTGTAAATATAAAGTCACCCCGCAATTTTGCACTTATGTACAAGGTTTTGATCAGCGGCGCCACCAGGGGTATAGGCCGTGCCATTGCGATTGAATTTGCGAAGCGGGGCTGCAGCATCGCGTTCTGCGCGCGCAATGAAGAAGCAGTAAATGCTTTTGAACTCCTGTTGCGCCGTGATTTTCATATCGAGGCGTTCGGTTTCGCTGTGGACCTTTCGAGCAAGACCGAAGTGCAGCAATTTGGCGTATTGGCGCTGCAACGGCTCGGCGGACTGGATATTCTGGTGAACAATGCCGGGGTGTTTCTTCCGGGAACTATAGGTATGGAAGAAGACGGGGTATTTGAACAATTAATGGCAGTGAATCTGGCCGCGCCCTATCACCTGAGCAGAGTCTTACTGCCGGAGTTGAAGAAATCTAAGCGTGCTCATGTGTTTAATGTGTGCAGTACAGCCAGCATTATGGCTTATACCAATGGGGGAAGTTATTGCATATCTAAATTTGGCTTGCTGGGCATGAGCAAGGTCTTACGCGCGGAAACACTGGGTACTTCCATTCGGGTAACTGCGGTTATCCCCGGGGCGACATTGACGGATAGCTGGTCCGGCAGTGATTTACCGGCGGAGCGTTTCATGAAGGCAGAGGCAGTGGCTACAGCGGTAGCATCCTGTTGGGATGTGAATGAAAGTGCAGTGGTTGAAGAATTGCTGATACGCCCGCTTCAAGGCGATATATGAAACCAGAATCAAACTTTTAGCTAAAAAACCGAAACCCGCTTTGCGGAATTTACGGGGTGCTGCATGATTTTTTAGTATTATTGTGGCAATAATCCAGAAAGAATGAAACGTATTGTACTCGTGCTGGCTATGGCTTCCTTTGCCGGAAACGCCATGGCGCAAACCCTTCGCGACGACAGGTCTTATCCTGCAGGACCTGCTATGGACAAGAATCACTTCAAAAAGAGCTTCTCCCTGAGGGACTCTAAATCTGATTGGTTCGATCCGGCCGGAAGCATTGATCAACTGAACTCACAGACTACTTATTTCCGTTCCACCCTGTTCCCGGATTCAAACATCCTGACTCAGTACTCAGGGGGTTTGGGTGAAGTAGGATGGCACTCAGTGGGTATGATGGTTGATCCAAGAGGTGTTATCTATGAATCTTCTCCTTTTAAGTTGAGCCGTTGGAACACTTACACCGTTGACTCCATTGCTTTCTGGTACATGTATGCCCGTTGGAATCCGAATCCTGCCATTGTAGATTCAGTGCGTATTTCAACATTCTCAGGTGCGGATGTGCTCACATACACAAGCACTGCACTGGGCACCGTGGCTTACAATCGCCCAGAAAACCGCGCCAGCGGTACTACCGTACAGAGCAAAATTGTGGAGTTGAACGTAGAAGATACCATCATGAGTCGTTGGGGTCTTATCGAGCTGCCTATTGGTCGTACTGTCCTGGGTTCTAATTCAGGCGGCAACTATTTCGGGGCCTCTATTAGCTTCATCCCCGGAGACAAATCATATAAAAAGACAGAACCTTTTGATACCCTGGACTGTCGCAGTTTCCCCAATGTGATCCGT
>JAGWYC010000170.1 GCA_018969565.1 Bacteroidota bacterium
CGGCATAAAAAGTATCAATGCTGAGCACCGCCTCAGGAAAACGCTGTATCAGAGCTTCTAAAGCCGGCAATACCCGCTGTAACTCTACATCTGCGCCAAGGAGTTCAGCGCCGGGTCGGGTACTCTGACCGCCCAGATCCAGAATATCGGCACCGGATTCCAGCATGTGTTCGGCCTGCTGTAAAACTGCTTCACTGCCTGAAAAACGACTTCCCGCATAAAAACTGTCCGGCGTGAGGTTCAGAATGCCCATGACCAGAGGACGTTCCGCCCGTAGCAATTTGCCTTTGCAGTTTAAAGAAAAGCATTGGGACGCTTGAAAGAGTGCCATTATACTTGCAAAGTAAACGGACATGCAGGAAACCACACTTCAATACCGTCAGGAACTGAACGAATGCCGTGAGATTTTCACCCGCAAAAATGAAGATTATGGTCCGGCCTGGCGCGTGCTCAGGCCCAGCAGCATTACCGACCAGATTTTCATCAAAGCGCAGCGCATTCGCAGCATTGAAGAAAAGGGTGTGCAAAAAGTGGGTGAAACCGTGGAAAGCGAGTTCAGAGGCATCGTTAATTATTGCATCATCGCCCTGATACAACTGGAACTTCTGGCTCAGGGTAAGAACGAAGCGCCCGGCCATGCAGATCTCTGTGCCATGTACGACAAACACGCCGATGAAGTGATGCACCTGATGCTGCGCAAAAACCACGACTACGGCGAAGCCTGGCGCGATATGCGCATCAGCACATTCACCGATTTAATCCTCATGAAAATCATGCGTGTGAAACAAATCGAGGATAACGATGGTTCTACCCAAATCAGCGAAGGGGTGGAAGCCAACTACAGCGATATGATGAACTACGCAATTTTTGCTTTAATTCGCCTAAAATCAAATTCTAAGCAATCCTGATATGAAGCCACTTACCTTATTCTCCCGCTTATTTGTAGGATGCCTGTTCATTTTTTCAGGATTCATCAAATTGAATGACCCCACCGGCTTCAGCATCAAGCTCAATGAGTATTTTGATGTATTCGGGAAAGACCTCAGCGCTCACCAGGATACCCTGCACATTGCCGTAAAAGAGTCCGGTGATGCCCTGGCAGAAAAATCGCTGCAACTTTATTCATTTGACGATGTCAAGGAAATTCAGTTCAATACCTCAGCGTCTAAAGTAAACGATAGCAGCAGCAGCGCATTCGGCCAAACCAAAGTATCTGTGTATGGGGTTTTTGAAGGCGATAATTTCTTCAGCAATGAGTATTTCTTCCCCGATAGCCAATCGGTGCGCAGCATACTGTTCACCGTAAGGGCAGATTCAGGGGTGTTGTTCAGCAAAGATTTCATCATTGGCGTGGCGCACCCACACCACTTCACGTATAAGCTGGATGTGCGCAAACAGGTGAAGAAAGACCCTTTCCTGGTCGGCTGGTTTACAGCCTGGAAAGAATATACCGTGGGCATGAGCATCCTGATATGTGTGCTGGAAATAGTCCTCGGTCTCATGCTGCTTATTGGCTGGAAGCCCATATTCACCATCTGGTCTTTGCTGCTGATGATTCTGTTTTTCAGCTTCCTCACCTGGTATTCCGCGAAATACAATAAAGTTACCGATTGCGGGTGCTTCGGAGATTTCATCAAACTCAAGCCCTGGCAGTCGTTTTATAAAGATGTCATCCTGCTGGTGTTCATCCTCGTGCTGTTCCTGCGCCGCAAGCATATCAAGCCGGTGTTTTCTCCGCCATTCGCCTGGAAACTCACCGCAATTATGGCCCTGGCCTCACTGGCGCTCGCCTTATTTTGTTACTATCGCTTGCCCATGTTTGATTTCCTTCCTTACAAAGTGGGAAATGATATCCGCGAACAGATGAAGGTTCCCGCGGGTGAGCGCAGTACCGATTCCGTGCAAATGGTGTTCGTGATGGGCAAAGGCACCGATTCTGCCGAATTTACATTGAAGCAATGGGACAGCGCCAAAAAAGCAGGATGGACCTATCAGCGTCGTAAAGACAAAATCATCATTCCGGCGTACAAACCTCCAATCCACGACTTAGAAGTTACCGATCCGGAAACAGGGATGTCCATGCTCGATTCCATGCTGGATTCCAAAGGATATAAACTCATCATCGTGAGTGCCATCCTGGAAAAAGCACGGGTGAAAGCCGCGCAACAGGATCTCAATAACCTGGCTGAAGCCTGGGCGAAAGAGTCGCTTCTCATCTGGGCACTGACCGGCTCGGAACAGGCTACGCAAAAGGCATACAGACAGGAACACCGCGTGCCGTATCGCTTCTACAATACCGACGGAACGGTGCTGAAAACCATGATTCGCAGTAACCCGGGTGTACTTTTGTTGAAAGACAGCAAGGTGCTGGCTAAATGGCCTGCTTCCAATATCCCCGATCTGGAAAAGGTGAAGAAATACATGCGTTGATGCTGCGTTTTATCCTGCGGAAATTGGGCTTCGCCTGCCTGATCCTGTGGGGCGTAGCAACCTTGGTATTTTTTCTGTTCATGGCTTTGCCTTCTGCAGAAGAAATGCTGGTGGGACAGCGCAGCGATGTAAAAACGAAAGAAGCGATCGTACGGGAACTCGGGCTGAATGAACCCTTGTACAAGCGCTACGCTTATTTCCTGAATGACCTTGCTCCATTATCTATCTACAGCGACACGGAAAAAGCGTCGCAAATTCCCGGCTGGCGCCTGAAACTCGGTGAACATACCCTGCTGATGCTGAAAAAGCCCTGGCTACGCAGCAGTTATCAAAGTAAAAAACCAGTGGCCGAAATGCTCATGGATGCCTTCCCAGGCACCCTGCTTCTGGCCGGTGCCGCCTTGCTTTTTGCTGCAATCGTGGGTATAGGATTGGGAATCCTGGCCGCGCTGAAAGCCGGTAAAACTACAGATCACCTGATTTCAGGCATCAGCGCACTCGGTATTTCAGCGCCCTCATTCTTCGCTGCCATGCTCATTGCATGGCTCTTCGGCTACGTATGGCATGACTGGACAGGTTTATCCATGACCGGCAGCATGTATGATGTTGACCCCTTGGGTCGTGGCAGGGTGCGCGCATTGCACAACCTGATTCTGCCCTGCATCGCCCTGGGCATCAGGCCTTTATCCGTTTTTGTGCAGCTTACCCGGAACAATATTCTGGAACAAATGGCTTTACCCTACGTGCGCACCGCCAGGGCCAAAGGACTGAGCGAGGGCCGGATTCTGTTCACCCATGTGCTGCGTAATGCGCTGAATCCTGTGCTTACCGCCGTAACCGGCTGGTTTGCCAGTTTGCTGGCAGGAGCCTTTTTCACAGAGTACATCTTTAACTGGAAAGGCATTGGAAAGCTCACCATTGATGCGCTGCAACAGAGCGATCTGCCGCTGGTGATGGGTGCGGTATTGCTCAGTGCTCTGTTGTTCGTGATCATCAGTTTTTTCACGGATATCCTGTACAAGATTCTTGATCCTCGTGTCAGTGGGGTATGAACGCATTTACCTGATAGGCCTGCCGGGCGCAGGAAAAAGTACCATGGGGCAGGCTTTGGCCCACAAACTGGGTTGGACATTTCTGGATACTGACCGGTTGATAGAAGCAAATACGGAGAATAAGGTGGCGGACTTATTCCGCGAAAAAGGTGAACCGTACTTTCGGGCGCTTGAGTCGAAAGTGCTGCAGGAGTGTTCAAAAAAAACGCGGGTATTAATAGCCACCGGAGGCGGTGCACCTGCTCATCATGGCAACATGGAGCTGATGTTGGAAAGCGGTTTAACGGTATGGCTCAACCCCGATTTAGCGGAGATTGCGAAGCGTTTACACGCAGAATCAGGACTTCGGCCCCTTCTGGAACAGACCGATATCGCCGCAATTCAAGCGCGTTTGTCTGAATTAATGGAACAACGAAGGCCTTTTTACCAAACCGCAGCCCTGATTATGGGCGGAATTTACACCGATTCTGATTTGTATCTTGCTGTTAGTCAGGCAGTTACGTGATTTTCCGCGTGGCTGTAGGGTTTTTGTTAATTTCTGGTGAATAAAATCAGGTGGGGTGCAGGTTTGCAGCACTTGACAAGGCTGGGTGCATGCCTATTTTTGACCTACCATTAACAAAAAGCTACCATGAACAAATCAGACCTCATCGGAAAGATGGCTGGCGACGCCGGCATCACCAAGGCTCAGGCTCAAGCTGCCCTGAATTCATTCATCACTTCCAGCACTCAGGCGCTGAAAAAAGGTGATAAAGTAATTCTGGTTGGTTTCGGAACTTTCTCCGTTTCCAAGCGCAGCGCCCGTAAAGGCCGTAACCCCCAGACCGGTAAGGAAATCAACATCGCCGCCAAGAAGGTTGTTCGCTTCAAAGCCGGTGCTGACCTTTCCGAAACAGTGAAGTAATACTTCCCTGAAAAATGTTAAAAGACCTCCGCTTGTCGGGGGTCTTTTATTTTTGTGGCATGCACATACGCTCGCTGTTTCTCCGTCATCAGGCACAAACCAGCCCCGCTCCCCTGGGTCTGGAAGTATCACGGGCATCAGGATGTAAGATTTTTGATGCGGAAGGCCGTGCTTATTGGGACCTTATTTCAGGAATCAGTGTCAGCGCATTTGGTCATGTGCATCCTGAAATCAATGCGGCAGTGCTTGAACAAATGGAGCGTTATGC
>JAGWYC010000171.1 GCA_018969565.1 Bacteroidota bacterium
TTTTCGGAATCCCATGGAAGCAGGGCTGTTCCTGCAATTGCTGCTGGCAACCTGCATCATTTCCCTGAGCGCCTTGGTGCTGAGCCTGTTTGCCCCCTGGAAGAAATCCACGTTGATGCGCAGGATACTGCGCTTATTCCGTGGCATCCTTGGCCTGCTGATTCTGGGAATGGTATGTATTGGCATACTCACTGCGGGAGCCTATCGGGAAAAAGCCATAAACAACAGTGAAGATACGTTTCCTGCTACCGACACCCTTTTTGTAATGTGCAATTACCCTGAAACCGTGGAACATGCCGACCTGAACACGCTAAGCCCGAATGACAGCAACAGTGGAATTTACTTACACAACAGCAGTCTTGAAATTATCCGCAGTAAGGACAGCCTGCTGCGGCTTCGGGTAAGTCGTTTCAGCAAAGGCCGAACTTCGGATTCAGCAAATATGCTCCTGGCCCGTTTGTCCCCTGCGTTCAGCTATAAAAACGGACGACTGGAGCTAAACAACGCATTGCATCTGAAACCGGGCACCCCCTTCCGTGGACAGCATCAGAAGTTCACCATCATCATTCCCGGAAATACGGTACTCAAACTGGACCGCAATGCATCAAGCCTGCAAAAGGTTCATCATTGGGAAGATGACGATGAATCAACCCGGAGCTATTGAATCATCAAGCATTCTGCGGGACCTGAATCATCTTCCGCAGCATCTGATTCACCGGTTTCTCAAACAGCAGATATAACAGGATAGAAACCACCCAGAGCAGCACAAAGTTCCGGTCCGGCAAAAGCACCCACTGACGTATGCGGATGTTCACATAGCTGATGTGGATGAGGTAGAAGGCAAAAGAGGCCTTGCCCAGCAGTTCCATGGGCGGGCTGCCTAAGAATCGCTGTAAGGCAGTTCGTTCGGTAATGAGTCCGTGCAGCAGGCATACCACCAGCCATGGAAACAGGGTGGCACGCAGCAGCAGACCCAGCGGATGGTCGGTGCCATGAGTAAAAATATTCGGCTCGAGCAGCCCGATGAGGTAAAGCGATGCCGTAATGCCCAGCGCTCCTATGAGTGTACTGTGTTTTTTGGGAAGAAGGAAATCCCATTGCAGGTCTCTGCGCATGACGGCCGCCAGTTGCATGCCCCAGAGGAACTCCATAAATCTTCCGAAAAAAGTGGATTGCAGGATGAAATCAAATGGATACAGAACCCCGAGCGGATTTCCGTTCAACCTATGCCAGAGCATGCCCGTCAGACCGGCAACGCCCAGCATGCCCAGGCATAAAAGCAGGGGAAACAACGCTCTTTTCTTCATCAGGAAATACAACACCGGTGCCAGCAGGTAGAAGCACAGCTCCACGTTCAGCGACCAAGCCTGAGCGATGGCATCCAGAATATGCTGCCGCGAAAAAGCATGAGCCAGGGTATAGGTAGCCCATGTTTGCCCTGTAGAAGGAAAACCCCAGTCCACATAGCAGGCGGTAAGAATCAGCCAGTACAGCGGAAGGATGCGCGCCGCACGCAGGGCAAGGTAGCGCAGATAGGAACCCGGACTGTCCAGGGTTTTGTCGGCGTAGGTGTACGCGATGAGGAAGCCACTCAGCACAAAAAACAAGGATACGCCCATGTGGCCTTCGTTGAGAAAACGCAGTAGTTCCGGGTGCAGACTGCTGCGCCAGTATTTTCTGTTGTGGTAGATGAATACGAGCGAGGCTGCAACCATACGCAACCCGGTCAGGGCGCGGAAGTTGGCTTCTTTCCCGGAATTCATGGTCGCAAGGTACTACTGAGGATCATGCAGAATCAAATGACCGCTGCGCCCCAGGCCGCTCAGCGCAAATTCAACTTCGGGTTGCCCTGATGGTGTTTTTCTACCATCAGAATCAGCGCGGAACGGCTGATAAATGTCTGCGCAGGTCCTTCCTTACTGCTACATGTGAGCAGGATGCTCCCCTCATTTGAAACAAGCGATGCAACCTGCAACTCAATGCTCTTATCGTTGCTTTTGCTGATACAGGCCAACACATAATGCGTATCGAAGTTTATTGGAGTCGGCTTTCCATCGGGGCTCATGGTGGAAGCCATGCCGAACACCCGGTCAAAGGCATCTCGGCTTTCCAACTTGAGCAGATGCGTCACGGAATCGCGATAGTCGTTCCGCACAAAATAGTTCTTTGCCTGAGTAAAAGGAATGGCCTCCTCGGCAACATGAGCAGGTTTTGCCTGGGAATCGGATTGTTCTTTGTTGCCTGTGATTTGCTTGTTACCGCAAGCAAAAAGCAATGTGATGAAGGCCAGAAGCAAGGAATGGGTAAAGGGTTTCATAGACTTTCAGGTGATTCCACGAATTAAGTGAATGAAGCACGAAACCGCTGCGGAAATTCCTGTGGAAGGCATTTAAAACACAACCCATTGACAGTGAGGTGTTTAGGCGGCCTAATCGTATGGCAAACGTTTGTAAACGTTTGCCATACGACTTGTGTACACAAGCAGGCGCACCTTTGTATTGTCTTTCCGACGTACGGGAAGATTGTTGAACCAAATTTACGTTTTATGTACAATGCTATTCGCAATTCGGTGCGCCTGTTAGGCCGCCTGGGGCAGGACCCCGAAGTGAAACAAACCGGTAAAGGCAACAAAGTTGCCAAATGTTCTCTTGCTACTTCTGAGTCGTACAAGACGGCAGATGGCGAGAAAGTATCCGACACCACCTGGCACAACCTGGTCATCTGGGGGAAGCAGGCCGAGATTGCCGAGCGGTTAATGACCAAAGGCGCCGAGGTGGTCGTTGAAGGGAAGATCTCGAACAGGAGTTACTTAGACAAAGACGGTAACAAGCGTTTCGTCACCGAGATCATCGTCAACGATTTTGTTTTGCTTTCGCGAAAAGAGGCCTGAGGAAGGATCCCTGGCCGACCTGCGGCCTGCCGGCGGACACCTGTGTCCGTCGGCCCGGCCCCGGGTTTAAAGCGAAGTTCTGAATTCGCAGCGGGATGTTCCCTTGCCGGCAGTTGCCTGGTATCTCATGGTCCACCAACCGTATTCGCGCGGGTAAGCTCATTTGAGGCTAAATTTGCCTTCAGGTCTTAACCTTGTTTTACGCAAAAATCCTGAATGCCGATACCGCGCTGTTTGACGCCACAGAAAAACGTCATGCCATTGATGTCCTGCGGAAAAATGCAGGTGATTTAATCACCTTTACCAATGGACAGGGCTATCTGTACGAGGCCTCAATCAAGCAAGTAAACAAGGATTCCTTCAGTGCCGAAATCACTTCCGAACTGAGCTTCCGACCTAAACCAAAAGTGCATCTGGCCATTGCGCCCACTAAGAACAGCGACCGCATGGAATGGATGCTGGAAAAGTGCTGCGAACTGGGGCTGGCTTCCCTGCAATTTCTGGACTGCGCCCACAGTGAAAAGACCCGTGTAAATATGGAACGCATGGAACGTGTAGCCCTCAGCGCCATCAAACAGAGTGGCAACTTGTGGCTGCCGGAATTGCTGCCTGTAACCAAATTCAACACCTGGATTCAACAGCCTTTTGAGGGGAAACGCTACCTGGCACATTGTGCCGAAGGCGAGAAAAACCGGGCTGCACATACAGAAGAAGCCGTGTGCATTGGCATCGGACCGGAAGGAGATTTTTCTTCAGAAGAAATCCAGCTTGCGCTGGAACGTGGATGTTTACCTCTGAGTCTGGGCAATACCCGCCTGCGCACCGAAACCGCCGGTCTGGTAGCATGTACCCTCTTCAACCTGCTGTGAGCCGGGGAACGGCTTTGCAACTCATTTGGCAAGTCGGCATGGAGGAACGCGCTTCAGCTCCATCCATCATTTTTCATGACCCCGGTAAAGACAGAAACTCGGGCATTTCACGGAACCGATGGTGGTTTGGCTGAAGTGGGGTGTAATTTTGCATGGTGAAACTGCTTGTACTCGGTTCCGGCGGCAGAGAGCACGCCTTTGCGCATTTGCTGTCCAAAAGCCCCCTCACCGAAAAAATATATGTGAGTCCCGGCAATGCGGGCATGGCTTCATGCGCGGAATTGCTGTCTATTGCAGCAACAGATTTCGAAGCGCTGTACCAATTCTGCAAAACCCATCAGGTGGACACCGTGCTTTCCGGCCCGGAAGATCCATTGGTGGCGGGTATTGCCGATTTCTTCGCGCAGAGAAACCGTGAAGAAGGACTAAACATACGAGTGGCCGGACCGAGTGCGGCGTCGGCACGTCTGGAAGGCAGCAAGGATTTCGCTAAAGCCTTCATGCAAAGGCATGGAATTCCCACCGCCGCATACCAAACCTTCCATTCCGGCAACCTTGAAGAAGGTTACCGCTTTCTGGAAACCCTGAAAGCGCCCTATGTACTCAAGGCCGATGGCCTGGCCGCCGGCAAAGGGGTAGTGATTTGTTCCGAACTGGCAGAGGCCCGCTCCGTGCTGGCAGAAATGATAGAACAGCAGAAATTCGGATCCGCTTCAGCAAAAGTGCTTATCGAAGAATTCCTGCAAGGGATTGAAATATCCGTGTTTGCCGTCAGCGACGGAGACACATGGCAGATTCTGGGCTCCGCTAAGGATTACAAACGCATTGGTGAAGGCGATCTAGGGCCCAATACCGGAGGCATGGGCGCCGTTTCTCCGGTACC
>JAGWYC010000172.1 GCA_018969565.1 Bacteroidota bacterium
GTCGGTTCTTTTCTCCGTAAGCATTTCCTGCCATGATGCTGCCTGCGGCGCTCAGACCACTGGCCGCCATGTAGGTAAGACTGGCCAGGTTGAGGGCAATGCCGTGGGCGCTCTGATGCGTAGCATTCACCCAGCCCGCCATGATTCCGGAAAAGGCGAAGCAGGCCACTTCCGCGAAGAATTGCAGGCCTATAGGCAGACCCACCTCGAACACCCGGCCCGCTTCTTCGCGGATCTCGTTGGTACTGAACCGCTGTTCCGGGTGGAAGGCTTTCATGTTTGGTGCGTAGCGTATATAACACATGGCTGCTATGGCCATAAGTATTCTGGAGCTCAGGGTGGCGTAAGCGGCTCCGTCCAGTCCCAGCGGGACAAAGCCCAGGTTCCCGTAAATAAGGATCCAATTGAGGAAGATGTTCAGCAACAGCCCGCCGCCGGTGATATACATGGCCACCTTGGTGAAGCCCAGTCCGTCGGTAAACTGCCGGCTGCTCACAAACAGCAGCATGGGCAGCCCGCTGTAGTTCAGGATGCGCAGGAAGCTCGAGGCCAGCGGCTCTACTTCCTTGCTCTGCCGCAGCCAACCAATATTGCTGATGATGCCTTCCAGCAAGGCGAACAGCACCAGCGAAAGGCCCACCGTCACCCAGATGCCGGCGCGGTAGCTCAGATAGCCTTTCTCGGGACGGCCTTCTCCGGAGTAAATGGCCACCAGCGGACTGATGGCAAACAGAATCCCCATCCCCAGAAAATACACCAGCCAGAAGATATTGTTGGCCGCCACGCTCGCTGCCAGCACATCGCGACCCAGGCTGCCCACCATCACGGTATCGGCAACGCCCATGAGCATGATGCCCACTTGTCCCAGGATGATGGGATAAGCCAGACGCAATGCCTGCTTCATCTCGCGGCGGTATAGGGTAAAAAAACGAATCAAGACAACAAAGGTAGGTTCTAAGTGGTATGTGGTAAGTGGTAATTGCAGGTTGGATTGAGACTCTTGTCATGGTGGGCCTGGTGAACCACGTTAGTTTAATGTGACCCTACTCGCCCACCGCCATGGTTCGACAGGCTCACCATGACAAAGGGCTAACCATGACGGTTTCCATTAATCATTACCCTTATCATCCGAATACGGCACCTCGTGAATCTTTGTGGTGAAGAAATTTACAAAAAGCCCCACAAATACCAGGAACAGAAACAACTGTGATATAACCAGCAGCCTGCCGGTTTCGTGGATGGGATAATTATCGCCGTAACCCACGGTGGCTGAGGTGACAAAACTGAAGTAAACAGCATCCAAATCGCGGCTAAGGGGCCTGGCGAAGAACTCGGGGATATGCATATTGTAATAGGAATACAACACCGCGTATTCCAGACCGAGTTCTACGTAGTTGATCAGCATGAGCGTCATGGAGCGGCGTATGTTGCTGGGACGGTTCAGCACATCGGTCAGGTAGATCAGGCTGGCCAGGTACATGATGGTTTCCACCATCATATAGCCCATCAGGTAAGGCACCCAGCCCTCCCCATTCAGGTTGAGTTTAAAGAGCAGCAGAGGCAGCAGCAGCTTCCCTAACACATAAAACTCCACGCCCAGCATGCGCCACTGGTGACCGAAGCGGCCAAAATATTCCTTGATATACAATCCGGGAAACACAAACTGAATGGCAACCAACAGTAGCCGGATGATGCGTTCAATGCCGAAATCCTGGTAGCCATCGTTACGCCAGATGCGCTTCAGGATGGCTCGCTGCCGCACTACCGTTGAGTGCAGCGGCTGCCCGTCCCAGGCATCCCTGCGCGTACCCAGCAGCAGCACCCCTAACAGCTTCTTCAAAAATCCGTTCATTCTGTGCAAAATACGGTTTTTAAAGAGAAGATAAGTTTGGGCGTTTGGGAGCGGTGGGTGGTTCTTGTTAGGGGGTACTTGTCATGGTGAGTTTATCGAACCACATCCTTCCCTTCGGCTTTGCTCCCCCACCCCCATGGTGTCTCGCTGCGCAATCCAGTGGGGGCAGTCAGGGTAAACTAGCTCAGGATAACAGCTATATTTACATGAATCATCTCAAAGCAGGGCGTGGAAATAATCGGCTGTGTTTGTCAAACCATTTTTTCTCAGTCGGTCCAACACCTGAAACTCATCCAGATTTGGATTCACCCTGTTCAGCACCATCGACTGGAAGGCGGCCACAGCCAAATCCGCATTCAGATCAATGGTATCCGTAAGGAAGTCATCTGCTGATTTTGCAACAATACCAAAAGTTGCAAGGTATTCCTCAGGGAAATGACGGAGGTTATTGGTCACTATAATCTGCGCATTGGACTTAATGGCCGCAGCCAATACATGTTTATCATTTTCATCCGGAAGCACCAAAGATTCTGTGAGCGATTCGTAGTGTTCAACCAAAGCATCCGGAAAAGCCCTTTGTGCTTTTTCCACCCGCTTTAAAATCTCGGAATCTGATACCCCTTTTCTCCTCATAACCATTTCCCATTCTAAAAAAATATTTCGGCTCCACCTGGGGGTAAACAAATCATAGGATGCAAACCAGAAAAGCAAATCCCTGATGTCAATCGGGTAGATCACATTTGTGTCAAGCAGGCATGTGAATCTCACACTATGAATCATACAAACCGGATTCTTCGTCGGCCTGCATGATTTCTGCCAGAAGACGTCTTTGCTCGGCTTTCATATTTTTTCTGTATTCCATTACATCATGATATTTAATGCGTCTGTGCTTCCCGACCTTAGTGAAACTAATCGCACCACTTTCCAGCAACTTGATCAAATGTGGCCTGGAACAACCCAGCAGTTCAGCGGCTGCCTGAGTGGTGATTTCTGTGGCTATGGGAATTATGGAAACGGGCTTCCCCTTACCGGTTTCTTTGAGAATGACTGCCAGCAATTGAAGTGCGTTCAGCGGAATTCTGATTTTCGTTCCAAATTCGGCAATCTCAATTTCTGTATCCTTTGAATGAATCCTTCTGAGTACTGACTCAAGGGCATCGTATGATGCTAAAGCCGCTTTCTGCTCTTCTTTACTCGGCCTGTCCGGGGGATATAGGGTGTTCATGGTTGTGGTTAAGCGAATATACGAAATAAACGAAAGATTTTTCTTTTGTTTCGAATAACCACAAGGAATACCGAAGAACCGGGAGGTTTGTTTTCATGGTGAGCCCTTTGTCATGGTGAGTTTAATTAACTGTCATGGTGCCTGCCCCCAACGAGTTGCGATGCAATCGCCTGCCGAACCACTTACCACTCACCACTTACCACTTACCACTTACCACTTACCACTTACCACTTACCACTCACCACTCACCACTCACCACCCTCACCCGCTGCACGCCACCGGCGCTGCGTAATTCCAGAATATAAACGCCTGCGCGGTCCAACGTCATCATGTGGCTTCCGCCTGTGGAACCTCCGCTTTGCAGCAGGCACCCATCCATGCCGTACAGGTTCAGGTTGAAGTCTTCGCCGCGGGCGCTGTGGATATGCACGCCGTTTCCGTCCTGCGCGATGCGGAAGGGCTGCAAGGCCTGCTCATGCTCCTGCACCTCACTCAGACGCAGCGCCACGCACTCGCGGATGGCCTCCGCCTGCGCATATACTTTGTCGCCCGGACATTCGGTGCTGCACCCGTCGCGATGCCCGGCCAGGGTGCCCAAAAGACTGCCGCTGTTGTCGGGATGTTTCATCGCCCCGAAGGGATTCAGGCCGTCCTGTTCCAGCTTCCAGGCCAGCAGGCGGCAAAGGCTGTTCACCGCCGGAAAGGGCGGCTGCACGCTGGTATAATCGCCAATCAGGCATACGCCCATGGTGTATTCGTTCTTTCCGCAGAAATGCGCACCGCGCACATTGTCCTGCCGCACGCCCTGCACGCCCTGCGGGTCGCGGCCGGCGAAGATGCTTCCGTCTGAAGCAATCAGGAAGTTGTAGCCAATATCATCCCAGCCGTTCACCTCCGTATGCAGCAGGTAATAGCTGCGCACCACCTTCACGTAGTCGGTTTCATTGGTATTGCCCGCGCTGTGGTGGATGATGGCGTGTTCCGTGGGGGTGGACACCGGCCCGGGCTTGGGCGGATTCAGTCCTGCCCGCCAGATGCTCTGCGGAATCACCGGGGGCATGTTGTTGCGCGGCGCCGCCGGCATGGGCATACCCGCACTGCCCACTTCCATAAAAAATACCGTCAGGCTTGCGGATACGGGCAACTGCACGCCGGCCTTCTTTGTAAACTGCGGAAGGGATTGCACGCAACCTTCCGGGGCATGCGGATCCGGGCGCAGCGTGTCGCCGTCCAGCAACAGAAACTCCGGCAATACATCACCGTTTACCCGCAGCACGAAGCAGTCATAGGGCGCGGGGAGCAGGATGTCCACGGGTTGAAACGCGTCCAACGGCAGGGGCCCGGTTTTTTGGATGCGGTGGCTGTTCTGGGCCTGGGCCGCGGGAATCAGCGGCAGGCTGCACAGAAGGCTGATGCCCATAAAAAGTTTATGCCTTGGATTCATGGCTGAAGTGTTGTTGGATGCAGCCCAGCATGGCCGCATGTACTGACTTGTTGCCGGCGATGATTTCTTTTCCGAAGAGCATGTCGTTGCC